>CALMJN010000031.1 GCA_937864385.1 uncultured Methanosarcinales archaeon
CCAGCGGCTGCAAGCTTTCCCAGTGCCCCTGCCTGGCAGATCACCGCCTTCGTTGTGGCCTGGTTACTCAGCACGGGCGGCATGCGGCGTTACGGCCAGGTCATCGCCGGGATCCTGCTGGTCCTGCTCACCGGAATCATAATAACTCTGGGGCCTCTGAACATATCCGTGGCTGACTCCTATGCCGCGCTTTTAGCCCGCTTCTGGCCGGAGAGCTTTGCTGTCGATCCCCTCACCTCCCGCGTGGTCTGGAACATACGCTTTCCCCGCATTCTGGGCGGGATATTGGCCGGATTCGGTCTGGGAATATGCGGCTGCGTTATGCAGGCCGTTCTTAAAAATCCCCTGGCCAGCCCCTTCACATTGGGCATCACCGCCGGAGCGCAGTTCGGCATATCCATAGCCGCAGTGGTCGGCTTTTCCCTCCTGGGAGGGCCCTATTTCATCATAGGCAATGCCTTTGTCTGCGCCCTTCTCTGCTCCCTGTTCATTATCGGCCTTGCCGCCATCAAGGGAGCCACATCCGAGAATCTGGTGCTGGCAGGCATTGCCGTGAACTACTTTTTCACAGCCATAAGCCAGCTTCTCAAGTATTTCGCCAGCGACGAGCAGCTGCGGCTGATGACCAACTGGGGCATGGGAGACCTGGCCGCCTTCTCCTGGACCAACTCCCAGATACTGCTGGCGGTATTTGTGATATGCATTCCCCTGCTGATGAGCAAATGCTGGGACCTGAACATAATGACCGCCGGGGATGAGACGGCCAAGAGCATTGGGGTCAATGCCGAGAGGACGCGCATATTCATAATGGTGGTCAGCAGCCTGCTCGTTGCCACGGTGGTCTGCTTCATGGGGACCATCGCCTTTGTGGGGCTGGTTGCCCCTCACATGGCCCGCATGGTCATCGGCGGAGACCACCGCTTCCTCATCCCGGCATCTGGAGTGCTGGGGGCGCTGGTCCTGATGTCTGCAGATGCGGTGGGAATGAATCTGATAGCTCCGACCATCATACCCACCGGGATCATGACCTCGATTGTGGGAGTTCCCTTCTTCATGTATCTGATGATGAAGGGCAAGAGAAAGGAGTTTTGGACATGATGATCAAGCTGCAAGCCAAGGATATCGTATTCGGATATACCAGCAATAAAATTCTGGATAATGTGAACTTCGAGATCTCCCCTTCCAAGCTGGTGACCATAGTGGGGCCGAACGGATCGGGAAAGTCGACATTGATCAAGTGCATAGACCGGATCGCCTCCCCTCAGGGCGGTAGCATCCTGATCGACCGGAAGGATGTGACCAAGATGAGCCGCATGGATATGGCCAGATACCTATCCTATGTGCCACAGAGCTCGGTGCGAATCTTTCCCACCAATGTCTTTGATACCATACTGATGGGCCGCAGGCCGCACATAGGATGGATGGGCAGCGACAGGGACGAGAAGAAGGTCTGGGAGGTGCTCAGGCTTCTGGATATCGAGAAGCTTGCCATGAGCAACTTCTCGGAGCTCTCCGGCGGCCAGCAGCAGAAGGTCTTGATTGCCAGGGCCCTGGTTCAGGAGGCGGAGGTTATGCTGCTTGACGAGCCCACCAGCAACCTGGACATCTGGCATCAGCTGGATGTGATGAACATCATCCGGGATGTGGTCCGGAAAAAGCAGATCACGGCCATCATGGCTTTGCACGACTTAAACCTAGCCTCCTACTATTCGGATCGCATAATCATGATGAAGAAAGGGAAGATTGTGGCGGCGGGCGAGCCCCAATCGGTGATCACCGAGGAGAATATAGCTTCCGTCTACCGGGTGGAGGCGGCGATAAGAAGCCTCTCCGAGCGTCCGGTGATCATGCCCCTGAGGCAGATCACGGGGGCCAGAGCGTAACAAAAAAGCTGAGAGGCAGGGGGGGCCCAGCCCTTCTCTCATCGCTTCCACTTGATACTGTCTCCCTTGACCTTTATTATCCCGCTTTTCTCCAGGGACCGGGCCAGCTCCTCCGCCGCTTCGCTGCCGTCGATCTCAATTATGTCGCCCTTCCTCTCCATTGCAAATTGGCATTTATTGCGGAAAGATTCCATGTCCATCTTTTCCGGTGAGGGCTCTTCGAGCTCGGAGATGAGCTTTCCCAGGAAGAAGAGGCGCTGAAATTCGTTTTCGTATTCCTCTTCAAACTCTTCCTCAAGCTTCTCTGCCAGCAGAGAAGAGAGTTCATCCACAAAGACCAGAGCCTTGGGCTCAAGCGAAAATGATATGGTCATCCGGGCCAGATCGCTCTCCTCCTCATCATCATAATTATCATCAATTACCCTGATGATGGGATCATCAAGCTTGCTGGCTATATCATCTTCGACCTTGATATCATTTCGATCTATAAGCAGATCAATGAATGATATCGCTTTGTATACATCCAGCACATCTTCTTTGATGCAGGATAGGGATTCTCCTTTGGCCTGACGCTCTTCCTCTGTTAGATCTTCATCGGAAAAGAATGCCTCTGCAAGTTGATTTCTTTTGTCGTCTATCTGAGGGTCCATTTCCATCTCTATTCTACCTAGCAGATCTTCTGGCCCGGCTCCCTCGGCAATGACTTTGCGCAGAACGGCCAGGTATCGCTCATATCTGGCATAGTCCTCTTCCTCCAGTATGCCCTTCAGCTCGCTCATACGGCCTTCCAGAAAATGCTCGACATCCAGATAGCTTGTCGTAACCATCCGGATATCCACCTTCATCCCCACATCCTTGAGGCGGTCGGCGATCTCCCTGGCCTCATCCTCGTAATACTCTCCTAGCAGGAACATGGAAAATGGATACATTCTGCCAGGATAAATAGGAGGTGCTAAGGAGGTCCATTAAAATCTCACCACATAGCTTGGCGCAGCAAATCTCGATCTTATGATGGCTGGGGCAATGGTGACGAAGGTGATTGATCGGGGCTATGAATGAGGGAGAGCGTGGGGCTGGCTTTGGTTCTGAATTTCACGGCTCTAACTCTAAGTATCAATGGAATAAGGAGATTTTTGCCGTCTCATGCACCTTCGTGATAGCGATGCAGCGTAGTTGCCTTGATTCGTGATGGTAATAATTAGGGAGCCCTTGTTCCGTCTTTGGGTAATGTCTGTCATTTCCCGAGGGCTCGCGCCCCCTTGGGGCGGGATGCAGCATGGCTGCGTGGATTCGTAATTACAGTAATTCGGGAGCCCTGGCACCGGCCTGGGGTAAGTTCCTGTCGCTTCCCGAGGGTTCGCGCACCTTCGTGGCTGGATGCTACGTGGTTGCTTGGATTCGTGAAACGGAAATTAAGTGTCCTTGGCTCGTGATAACAGTAATTAGGGAGCAGTAGCTCCAAATCAAAGCTACAAAAGAA
>CALMJN010000032.1 GCA_937864385.1 uncultured Methanosarcinales archaeon
CGTCTGCATCCATGCGGGCCAGATACTTGCCCCGGGCAAGCTGAATTCCCCTGTTCAGGGTGAATTCCAAGCCCCGGTTGCGTTCGTTGAAAAAAAGCTGCAGACGCTGATCCTCATAGGAGCGCACAATGTCTGCAGAGGTGTCCGTGGAGCCATCGTCTATAATGAGCAGCTCAAAATCCGTGAAATTGGAGATTTTCGGGAGTCTGACAACCGCAATCCTGACCCTCGCAGGTTTTGTTATTGTATCCTGTATCGAAAGTGAGTGCTCGCTGGGCAGCGGGATGGTGAACCAGGGGACAACCCCGAGTACCGGTATCCCCGTGAGTTCCTCAATTTTTTTCACGCCGGGAGCAAAAATGGTGGGATCGCCCCGGAACTTGTTGATGACCAAACCGCGAACCAGGGGCCGCAGGTCAGGGGGCAGGAGCTCTACGCTGCCAAAGAGGCTGGCGAAGACGCCGCCCCTCTCGATATCTCCCACCAGGATAATGGGAGCCTGCAAGCGGCGGGCCACATAGATATTGGCTATATCCCGGTCGAAGAGGTTGATCTCCGCGGCTCCTCCCGCTCCCTCAACGATGATGTAGTCGTATTCCTTCTCCAGCTCCTCGATGGCCCTGTCCACCACATCTTTGAGAGGCTCTATATCCCGGTAGTACTCCGCCGCCGACTTGTCCGCCACAGGCTGGCCCATGACTATGACCTGGGAGGTGCGGTCCCCCTTGGGCTTGAGCAGTATGGGATTCATCTCTTCCCTGGGCTCCACCCTCGCCGCCCAGGCCTGAACCGCCTGGGCGATGCCCATCTCCCCCCCGGAGCGGGTGACCCAGGAGTTGAGGCTCATGTTCTGGGATTTGAAGGGCGCCACCTTAAGGCCGCGATCCGAGAGCAGGCGGCAGATGGAAGCGACAAGGGTGCTCTTGCCGGAGTGAGAGGTGGTGCCGAGGACCACCAGGAAGCGGGACATGCTGGTGAGGGTGGCGTACAAGCTTATTTGCTTTTTGGAAGGTGGGATTTTGTGAGGAACGGAAATCTTGACGGCGAGGCCCTCACAGGTTTGATTTACTGAAAGTGCGGAATGTGAGATTTATGATGCTGAATGGTCAGCAGCTCTTGCAGTTATCAGAAACGATTGATCATTCCATTGATTGGTTTTGATACCTAACGATCACCACCCAATTGTTGCCTTTGAGAATTAAATTGATTTCCAGATAAAGATAAAAAAGATTGATATTGAAATTTCAGCTCCTTCTTTTCAAGGATACCAGAGCCAAGGCCAGGAGCCCTGCTGCGGCAAATGCAGCATCAAATCCGGGCGCAGGCTCTGCAGGTCCTGCTTGCGTCCTCTCCCCCTCCTTTGCTGCCCCCTCTGCACCCTTAGCAATTGAGCTTTCCAGAGGCACGAATCCATACTCCTCAGCCACCATCTGCCCCTCCGGCCCGGTCATGAAGTCTATGAAGGCCTGTGCCCCGGGAGAGGCATCGCCGAAGGTGTAGAAATAAAGCCTCCGGGCAAGCTCATAGCTTCCGTCCTTGATGCTCTCGGCCGTCGGTTCCACTCCATCCAGGGTGATCACGCCAACCGATCCATCCTCGGCATAGGAGAATCCCAGATATCCAATGGCTTTGTCGCTTCCGGTGAGAGCAGTTCTGATCTCCGCATTGCTGCCGGCCACGGTGCTCACGCCGGGCGTCTCTGCCTTCTTGTCCTCCATGATCTCCTCATTGAAGGTATCCCTGGTGCCGGAGCCCATCTCCCGTGCCGCAACCAGTATCTCCTCATCCGGGCCGCCCAGATCCTTCCAGTTCACGATCTCTCCCGCGTAAATTCTCTTGACCTGCTCCTTGGTCAGGGCGGTTACCCCTGCCTCATAGATCTCCTTGCTCACCGCTATGACAATGCCGTCGTAGGCGATGAGGTTCTCCTGGAACTGGTCTCCGAACTGGCTGATCTCATCGGCTGTGACCTCGCGGGAGGCCATGCTGATATCAGATGTTCCCTGGGCGATATTCTTCATGCCCACACCGGTGCCCCCTCCAGTGACTGTCACCCGGTATTCCGACTGCTCTGCATTGAAGACCTCCCCGCCGCCCTCTGCTAAAGGCAATACCGTTGTCGATCCAGAAATAGGAACCGCCTCCATGGCCAGAGCCGGGTTGCCGCCGGCTGCAGCGGCCATCAATGCTATAAGCAGTATGCTAATTGGCTTGTTCAAACAATCCACCAGCCCAGGCAAAGCGGCAATGATATGAAAAGCTGATTCAAATAGAATATAGTGTTGCCTGTATTTGTCATACTAATATATAGACTATATAGACCAATCGGATCGACGGCGAAAAAACGGGCAGGATTCAGTCTTAGCCCGGAGCGTCCTGCATTATCGCCAGCAGCTCCTCCGCCACCTTCCGGCTCTCCCTTCTCGTTTTCATGCGGGTGCTCATTCGCCGGCACTCTCCCTGATAGCTGCTCTTTTTGTCTACAATAAAGAGGTCCACCTTGCCCAGCAGCGACCTCACTCCTTCATCGCCGGCTGGCGCCCCCAGGGCAGCCATGAATTTGGCAGCAGGGCCGCTGGCAGGACGGTCTTTTAGCAGCGGGCTCACCGCCACCACCCTCTTTTTTGCCAGCCGCTCCCTTATGCCGGGCAGAGCTAGGATGGGGCCGATGCTGGTCACAGGATTGCTGGGGCCGATGAGGACCGTCTCTTCTCTGTCCAGCCGCTCCAGAAAGGCCGGGCTGGGCCGGGCCCGGTCCATGCCGGAGAAGCTTATTCCTGAGACAGTCGGCTTTCCCTTGAGGGCCACCCAGAAGTCCTGAAAGTGCATCTGCCCCTCCGGAGTAGAGACAATAGTAGAGATCGGATCATCGCTCATGGGGACCACCTTCTGGGCTATGCCCAGGGCCTCCGCCAGAGCCCCGGTGGCCTGGCTCAGGCTGGCTCCCCGGCGCAGGAGATCGGAGCGAAATATATGAACCGCCCTGTCCCTGTCCCCTATGACCAGCCTCTCCTGCCGGCCCAGAGAGATAAGAAAGTCATGGGTCCAGGTTCTGTCGCCCTTGATGCCCCACCATCTTTTCTCGTCGATCATATCCGCAAGGGTGTAGAGCACCGAGTCCAGATCGGGGGAGATGTAGTTGCCGGAGAGCCAGAGGTCCTCTGCCGTGTTCACCACTATGGACAGCTGCTCCGGAGGAACAAGCTCCTTTAATCCCATCAAAAGTTTGGGCGTGCCCGTGCCCCCGCTCAAGACCAGCATGCAGCTCCTCCTCAACCTACAATTGGATCAAAATATATTGGTTATGACGCTTACGAATCCCTGCCGGAAAAAATGCGAGGGTCCGGCAGGCTCATGCTTCGCCAGAGACATCCACAATGATCATGCCCGTCTTGAGAGCTGCGGCATCCTCCGGGGAGAGGGGTGACTTCACCGCCTTCTCACAGTCTATGGCGCTGTTGCCCAGAGGGTCCTCCAGGATCAAAGTCAATGCAAATCGCCCCTCCCGGGCCATGGCGATCCTCTTCAATACCTCCTCACCCTTCTCCGTGGCCTCCTGGCTTCCCGCCTCCCGGGCGGATCGGGTGGCAAACTGCACCACACCCTCGACCCGGTCCAGGACCCCTTCCACATTGGAGATGTAGGACTCGGAGGCGAAACCGGGCTCGATGTCCACACCCAGCTCAGGTATGCGCAATGTGCCGCTGGAGGAGCGTATGACCCTGGCATCCAGATCGGCGAGATCTCTGACAGGCAGAGCATAGCGCACCGGGTCCTTCTGGCTCAGGAGAATGGTGTCGCTGTGCCGGTAACCGCAATTGCAGATCCCGGCAATGACCATGGCTTCCCCGAAATGGGGGATGTCTGTGCTCTCCCAACAAAACTGCATCTCGGCAGAGCAGACCGGGCAGCTGGCTGTGGTGGTTAGATTCAATCCCTGCCCCCGACCACTTTCTCCCGGTCTATCCTGATACCGGCAGGCACCAGAATGATGAGGTCGTCCCCGACCCCGGCGATATCCCCGGAGATGTCGTCTATGGCCTTCTTCAGCTCCCCTATGGCCCGATCCAGGGCAGCCTTGTCCCTCTTCAGACCGGCTATGTCCACCAGTATGATATTTCCGGCAT
Organism: uncultured Methanosarcinales archaeon; assembly: GCA_937864385.1. GTDB lineage: Archaea > Halobacteriota > Methanosarcinia > Methanotrichales > Methanotrichaceae > Methanothrix. The sequence goes on from CALMJN010000032.1 coordinate 4,128, forward strand.
AGATCTCCTGCTTGATCTCCGGCAGAGCATCCTCCCGCCCCAGCTCCGCCACCCTCAATATCATATCCGGCGAGCGGCCCGACTCATCGAACTGCCCCAGATCAACCTCCGCATAATCCTCTTCTGCGGCCTTTCCTATGAGCTTGAGCCTCTCCAGAATCCCTGCCATCCAAAAACCCCCGTCTCAGGAACCACTTCTCGTTCTTGATGTATTTGATGCGATATCTCTATCCAATCTCATTTCATGTCCATCAGTCTCAGCCCGGCCAGTCCCATGGCCACCATGAAGAGCAGGACGATCAGGGCGAAGCCCGATGACCTCAGCTCTGCCGGCAGAGCCATCTGCGCTCCCAAGATGAGCACTATCATCAAGAATACCAGTCCGGAACTGATGCCGATCTCAAGCCAATTCTTTTTCACAAGGTAGAGTGCAATCCGCCTTAGAAGATATACTTTTTCGCCCGCAGGCCGTCGCTGCCGGCCAGTCTGGAGACCAGCCGGTCGGTTCTGCGGCCATGCCAGCCCAGGGATATGAAGCGCGGATATACCGGCAGCCTCTCTCGAAGGCGGTAGCCTTTCAGCTTTTCCTTGAGCGCCTTCTCCTCCGGCCAGGGACTCTGGGGATTGATGTGGTCAGGGGTCACTGGACTGATGCCCCCCAGGTCCGAGGCCCCGGTGGAGAGCAGGGCAAGGGGCTGGACCAGGTTCGGCGGGACCTGTATGGCCACATCCTGGGGAAGGATCTTCCGGGCCACCTCTACCGTCTGGCACAGCTCGTCCATGGCAGGCCTGGGCCAGGCCTCTGACGGCGTTCCCTTCTTCGGGTCCAGAGGCTGGATGATTACCTCCTGGATATGGCCGAACTCATGATGCAGCTCTGCGATCTTCTGCAGCGAATCCAGACGATCCTGCCAGCTCTCCCCTATGCCCACCAGGATGCCGGTGGTAAAGGGAATCCTGAGGCGGCCGGCCAGGGCCATGTACTGCAGACGCAGCCCGGGATCCTTTCCCGGAGAGAGGGCGTGGGCCTTTACCCTGGCCACCGTCTCCAGCATCAACCCCATAGAGGCATTATAGGGCTGCAGCCGACGGAGATCATCTTCATCCAGCAGGCCGGCATTGGTATGGGGCAGAAGTCCCAGCTCTATGGCCAGCTCGGAGAGCTCCAGCAGATAGCCTATGAGATCAGAGGCTTTTTCGGAGGACAGCATCTGGGAAAAGCCCGGAATGGTCCAGGGCATCTCTCCCATGGTCAGGAGGGCTTCGCTGCATCCGGCAATGCTGCCCTCCTCCATCAGCCGCCGGGCATGAGACCTGGAGATCAGATGGGCCGCGTCTAAGTTTTTGCGAAAAGAGCAGTAACCGCATTGATTGCGACAGAGATCTGTTACCGGGATAAAAATATTTTTTGAGTAGGTGATGGTCTTCATTGGGCTCTTATTCTAGCGGCGAAACTCCACCAGCTTGAGCACATTTCCACGCGGGCACTCCTCAGGGGCCTCGCCCACTATCTCTACGATGGTGCACCTCTCTCCGTCCTTGAGGCCCGTGGGGTGGCACATCTCATACATGCTGCATGAGGCGTCATCGCATTTCATGGACTCGTAAACGATCTTGGAACCCGGAAATGCCTTTCTGGCGTCGAAGGCGGCGATGATGGGGCTTTCCGCCACCTCCACCGCCCGGACCCCAGCCTCATGGATGGGGCAGTCGTGAACCAGTTCTCCCCGGGTTCCCAGGACTCGATAGCGCCTTCTGGGCTCCAGGTTGATACAGGTATTTCGCAGTTTGCACCCCTCACACTCCGGGGTGGGGCCTACGAAGGTGAACTCCATGCCGATGCTGGCCAGCTTGGTTCCAATCAGCGTAATTTGGGTAGATGCCTCAGACATATCTTTATCTCCTTTTTTGTATAATTATAGTTTCAATTATAATTCGTTTAGCTCACCGAATCAGATGATCTCCGTTGCCTCCGCTGCCCTGGCGGCAGCCATCTGGTTCAGACCTGAGTCCAGGATGGTATAGCGCTCCGGCCGGATCTCATGGGCCCTGACCAGGGCAGAGATGACCGTATCCGGCTCCAGGCCAATCTGCGCCGCTGAGGTGGGCGCCCCCACCTTCTCCAGGGCCCGCTGGATCATCCTCCAGTCTCCTCCGTGCAGATACATCATGATTATGCTTCCCAGGCCGCAAAGCTCTCCGTGCAGGGCTCTTCCCGGGGCGATTTTGTTCACGGCATGAGCAAACTTATGCTCCGAGCCGCTGGCGGGGCGGGAGGATCCGGCTATGCTCATGGCCACGCCGCTGGATATAAGGGCCTTGATCACAATTCTGGCCGACTCCTCCAGACCGGGCCGGATATCCGCGGCCCGCTCTGCTATCATCCGGGCGGTCATGGCAGAGAGGGCGGAGGCGTACTCGCTGAACTCCTCATCTCGCATCCTATGGGCCAGCTGCCAGTCCAGAATGGCGGTGAAATTGGAGATGATATCGCCGCATCCTGCCGCTAAGAGCCGGGCCGGGGCCTGGGAGATGATCTTGCTGTCCGCCACTATGGCCAGAGGGGACTGGGCCCGGACCGATGTGGCCTCTCCGTTCACAGTCAGGGAGGCCTGGGAGGAGCAGATGCCGTCATGGGAGGCGGCGGTGGGGATGGAGATATAGGGCAGGTCCGCCTTCAGTGAGGCCAGCTTGGCGATGTCGATGCTTCTGCCCCCTCCCGCCCCGATGAGAAAGCCGGCTCCGCTCTCCCGGGCGGCATTCTCTGCGCGATCCACCTCTTCCAGCCGGGAGGCGGTGCAGATGAGGATCTCGGGCCGGTAGCCCTCCGGCTCCAGAAGATCCTCTATGGCCTTGGCCATCACATTCCGGGTATGCGGTCCGGTGATGATCAGTGCCCGGCCTTCTAGGTGCAGGCGGGAGCAGATCTCCGGCAGATCCTGTAGAACGCCGCCGCCTACCGCTACAATGCGGGGAAGTTCCATCCATCTGGACTCTTTCAAGCTGCTCCTCCTCGGGAAAAACCGGCATTAATGTAAGGGCTTTTGCGATATAAAACCGTATCCTTAAAAGGCTGCAATCTCAGAACGCAGGTCACAGCGGATGTCTCAGAGCGCAGGTCGCAGCAGATGTCTCAGAGCGCAGATCGCAGAGGATGCGGTCTCTTATGCTGTTGACCTCTACGCTAGTCCGGTTGCGTGGGCGGGCAAATGGGATCTCAATTATCTCCTTGATCCTTCCCGGACGGGCGGACATGATCACAATTCTGTCGGCGAGGTAGATGGCCTCGTCCACGCTGTGGGTGACGAAGACGACAGTCTGCTTCTCCTCCTGCCATATTCGCAATAGCTCCGACTGCATGGTGTTGCGGGTCTGGGCGTCTAATGCACCAAAGGGCTCGTCCATGAGCAGGGCCCGGGGGTGGTTGACCAGGGCCCGGGCGATGGCCACCCTCTGCTTCATCCCCCCGGAGAGCTCATGGGGGTAGCGGCTCTCAAAGCTCTCCAGGCCCACCATCTTCAGGTACTGTCGGCCCTGGGCCAGTCGCTCTGCCTCCGGCACCCCGCGCAGCTCCAGGCCGAATACGATGTTGTCCATCACCGTCCGCCAGGGGAAGAGGGAGTACTCCTGGAAGACCATGCCCCTCTCCGGGCCGGGGCCGCCTATGGGCATTCCGTCGAGATAGGCCGTGCCGCTGGTGGCCTCCTCCAGGCCGGCGATTATGCGCAGAAGGGTGGTCTTGCCGCAGCCGGAGGGGCCGATAAAGCAGACGAACTCGTTCTCCTCGATGTCCAGATCGATGTCCTTCAGGGTGAGCTTCCGTGGGCAGAGCCGCGCCACTGGCGCGCCGGGAGCCCCTGTCGTCGTCGGCACCACGGCCCAGATCACGACCCTGGGCTTGGCTCCCGGGGAGCCGGCCCACCTGGTGGCGTGGCAAGACATCCACCGGTGCATCGACCTCACCCCGGGCGGCCGAATGGCCTGCCGCCAGCTGCGCTGCCAGCTCCGCTGAAATGCGTGGCATCTCGCCGTAAAAGTCGGCGCCGCGGG
>CALMJN010000033.1 GCA_937864385.1 uncultured Methanosarcinales archaeon
GGCTTCGACAGCATGTGGACCGATATGTCCGTGATCGTGCGCCCGACCCGCGATGGGATTCACGGGCGGGTATATATCAGCACCTCGGTTGACCTGGGGCGCAGGCTCAATCATCTGGTCTTCGATGCCGATGGACGGCTGACGTCAAAGGTCCCGGAGACGGTCGATCTCCCCATTCCTATACTGTTCGAGCCTGCAACGGCTGATCTGAGCGCGAATGTCAAAGAGGCGCTGGTCAAGGCGGCTGCGGAGATCGGTACTTGCATCATCATGCCGGCGGCTGACATCACTCCCGGGTTCGCCGAATACAGCAACAGCATCATTCCCTGTCTGGCGCCTGCGGAGATCGCCACGCACAGGGCCGTAATCGAGAAGGCGCGCCTGGTGGCCATCGAGCACAGCGATGCGCTGATGAGCGATCTGCCGCACGTCAAGGAAGAGATCAGAAAGATCAGGGCCACAATTTTCGATAAGCTGGATCGACGTGGCAAATGGGGGCCTATTCATACCAGCAAGGAAAACGCTGTAAAAGGCCTGCCCAGCCATCAACTTGGGGCTGCAAATGAGGTCCTCGAAGCGGCCATCAGAGAAGGATTCTTAATTCTCAAACCTACCAGCTACGGAGATCAGATCTCCCTTAATTTCACAAGAAAGGATGAGATCAGGGCTGTGATCAGAGAGCTTTATCCCTGAAAAATATCAATACTCACTCCCCCTCCACCCGCTTCTTCCTCTCCCCTGCCTCCTTCGCCGCCTCTCCCTTGCCCAGCACCTTGGCCACCGCCTCTATGGCCTCCAGGTACCTCACCATCTGATCCAGCCAGTTTATGAGATCTCCCTGATAGGCATACATCCCGTAGCGGTCGGAGAAATGCTGGATGATCTCATCCGGGCTCTTGCCCTCCTCCCGCAGCTCCAGTATCCTCAATGAGATGCTCTTCTGGACGCAGCCGCAGTAAGGAGATTCCTTGTGGGTGCAGCGCAGAAAGTCCCTGGCAAAGTCCAGGCAGTACCTCTGCAGCTTGTTCTCCAGCTCCCGCAGGTCCGAGCTGGAGAGCAGATCCAGAAACGAGCCGTGCAGCGCCCTCTGGGAGATCTGCATATGCAGCTTGATGGAGATTCTCTCTGCGAACTTGAGGTAGAGGGCCTCGAAGCTCTCAAGCTCCACGGCAATCTCCAGGGGCCTCTTCCCCTTTTTCAGCAGCCTGACTATGCTCTCCACCTGCTTCGGGGAGAGGAAGTGGGCCGCCGCCGCCTCGCCCAGGCGGGTGGGGGCGATGCCCTGGACCAGCCCCGCCTTCTCCAGCGAGACAAGAGCGCTGTTCAGGTCATCCAGCCCCACGGTAAGAGCATGCAGCCTCTCCAGATCGGCCCTGCTTTTCGCCGCCACGGCATTGGCCAGGACCTCCTCCAGCTGCTGCTGCTCCTCGAACTGGGGGGAGACATCCTCCATCCGGCCATGCAAGAGGGCCAGAGCCATCTCATCCTCCGACTCTCCCCGCCCGGAGGAGAAGCGGCGGCCCGGCTCGGCCAGAATGTAGACCAGCCCTTTGTCGTGGTAGCCGGGCCGGCCTGCCCGGCCCAGCATCTGGTTGAACTCATGGACATTGAGCCACTCTATGCCCATGGCCAAAGATTCGAAGACCACCTGGGAGGCGGGAAAGTCCACCCCCGCCGCCAGGGCGGCAGTGGTGACCACGGTATGAATCCTGCCCTCTCCAAATAGCTCCTCGATCCTCTTTCTCTCCGGATACTGCAGACCGGCATGATAAGCCGCTGCTCCCGGAATGACATCAGCCAGGGCATAGCAGTTCTTCCTGGAGTTGGTGAAGACAATGCTCTGGCCGCGATAGCCGGTGGAGGATGTCAGATCCTGGGCCTCCTTGCATAGTTGCCGCAGCAGCTTTCTCTTCTCCGGCCCGGAGGAGAATATGAGATGCCTCTCGATTGCCACCGGCCGGACCTCGTACTCGACCAGGGTTGCCCCCAGCCTCTTGGCCAGGGCGGCAGGGTTTCCCACGGTGGCGGAGAGGAAGATGAACTGGGCCGCCGGTGCGGCGTTCTTTAAACGGGCAATCATCCCCGCCAGCCGGTGGCCTCTATCCGAATCCTCCAGCATATGCACCTCATCTATGACCACCGTACCCACCCGGCCCAGGCTCTTTTTGCTGCGGATGACCTGATCTATGCCTTCGTAAGTCCCGGCGATGATATCCGCATCCAGGCTCTGGGGGATCTTACGGCCCCGTCCCAGCCGGATGCGGCTGACTCCCACCCGGATGGAGGTTTGAAAGCCAAGTTCCCGGTAGGCGGAAAGCTGATCGAACTTCTGATTGGCCAGAGCCACCAGGGGTACCAGAAAGAGCAGCTTTCCTTTTCCATCCAGCAGGTTCTTAACCCCGGCCATCTCTCCGACGAGGCTCTTTCCCGTAGCCGTGGCCGAGACCACCAGCTGATGCCGTCCTTCCAGCAGGCCTGCCTTGATCGAGCGGGACTGCACCGGCAGAAGCCTGTCCAGCCGGCGCTGCAGCAGCTCCATTAGCGGCTTGGGAAGGGGGATGCTGTCCAGAGGCAAGGTGGGCTCCTCCTGGCTGGCGGGTATGACATCAAAACGGGTCAGCTCCGGCTCCAGCCTCTGCAGTGAGAGCAGCCCTACCACATCATCGAGGTTTCGTCTCTCTTTCAGTATCCTGGCCAGATGGGCCTTGGCCGGCCGGGAGAGTTTGCGAAAGTCCGCCTCTCTGTGAAGCTCAGCCGCCGCGCAGTTCTCGCAGATGCGCCGGCCTTTGTAGGTTATGGCATCGGCATCGACATAGGTCACCCGCCTCTCTCCCAGGCAGTGATTGCAGACCTGCACAAAGCTGTACTTGAGCTGATAGGCCTCCAAAAGCTCAACGAACCTCTGCTCCAGCTGCCTGTCTCCCCGGACCAGATAGATCGCCTGAGCCCGGCGCAGCATCCTCATGGCGTCTTCCGGTGGCAGGAACCTCTCCGCCTGGCCCTCCTTCTTGACAAGAAATTTAAATGCCCGGGGGCCCTGAGGCATCTCCTTGAGCCGCAGGTATCCTTCGAATAGGGTCTTGCTGCCGCTTTGAGGCAGAAGAAGTATGCGAGAGCGGTCGGCCTGGGCTAAAACCTGAAATGTCATTCTAAGAGCAATCTCAAAAATCTATTCTGAAGTCAGGTCTATCAGCTCGTACTTCAGCCCCTCCGACTCCAGGCGGGTAAGCAGGCCGGGAATCTGCTCGTCCACGCTCACAATCACCGAGCTCAGGCCATGATAAGCCGCCTCTACGGCAAACTCCTTGGCCCCGAATATTATGTCCGGCTCGCGTCCAACTTTGCGCAGAGCGGAGAGGGCCTCAATTCCCAGGCAGCCTACCTTGGCCGCCCTGCTGACCTGATGGGCGAGAGCTGCCAGATCGACCTTGCGCGAGCCGCCGATCTGCACCCGGGGCACCTTGCAGAGGATAACTCTTCCCTCCTCCAGGCTGATCAAGCCCCTCAGGTCGGAGATCCCCACATCCTCCCCGCATCTCACAGCGCCGATCACCACTCCACTGGCCTCGATGCCCTCCTTTTTGTTGGCATATAGAAGGCCGCCGCGCATCTCCAGGGAGACCCGCTCTCCCTCCTCCAAATCGCACTCGGCTATGGCCGTCCAGACGGAGACATGGCTGATGATCTCCTCCATAACCACCCGAGCATAGCGCTTCAGCTCTGCGGCGCTCTCCAGCAGCCACTCTACCCCCTCTTTGGTGATGCTGTAGCGCATCCTGCCGTCGGTGGTCACCAGCCCGTCCGCCACCAGCTCCTTTATGTACTCGGAGATGGCCTGTGGAGTGACCCCCAGGCTCTCTGCCACCTCTTTCTGCCGCAGATTGGGCTGATGGGCGGCGATCTCCACCAGGATCTGAAAACGTGAACTCTCCCTCTTACTCTGCAGGACACTGCTCATCAGAAGTCCTCGACATAGGGCTCAATGCGCTGGCCTCTCACCGCCAGGCCGTCCGCCCTCTTGGCCACGCCCCGGATGAATATCTGGCTGAGCCCCAGCTCCCGGGAGAGATTGGAGAGAGAGTTATTGCCGCCACCGACCATCTTCTGCAGCTTCTCCGTCACCGCTCGCAGCTCCTCTTCAGACATGAATGTGAGGCTGATCAGCTCGCTGATATCCTCCATAGTGGCTCCGAAGCTGGCCTGCACCCGGGAATAGGTGGAATGGTACTCCTTCTCCGGGCTAGCCCCCGGCTCGGGAACCCTCCATTTGGTCTCCACTAGGCCGCTCTTTCTCAGAAGGGCAACACTGCGGTGAACGCTGGCATCATCTCCCAAGATCCCGACCAGCTCCTTTTCCGTACGCCACTCCTGGCTCAGCTCATCAAAGACCTTCTTGTGGACATCGGAGCCGAAGGCCTGCAACAATGGGACCAGATCCGATGGATCATTGATGATCCGAGTTCGCTTTCCTGTCACAAAGAACCTCGCCTTGATATTATCCCTTTGATTTGATAAAGCTTTTTGATTGATTGCCTGTTAAATCAGCCGGACCGTCTCCAGGTTCATGGGGGCCATGGTGGGTATCCTGTATCTCTTGTAGATGGAGCTGGCCAGATCCAGGCAGTTGCCCTCTTCACCGTGGTTGGTGAGAACCCTGCCCGGCTTGGGATAGATGCGGCGCATATACTCCATGAGCTGCTGGCGATCGGAATGCCCGGAGAAGCCGTCTACGGTTAACACCTCCAGGTTGATCTTGACCGTCTGGGTCTTGCCCTCTACAGAAAGGGGCAGCTCCTTCCAGCCCTTCTGAATGCGCCGGCCCAGCGTCCCTTCCGCCTGGTAGCCTACTATGACCAGGGTGTTTCTCTCATCCGGGCCCAGCCGCTTGAGATAATCCAGTACCGGTCCCCCGTTGAGCATGCCGCTGGTGGCCAGGATGACGCAGGGGGGCCCTTCCACGATCTCCGTCCTCTGCTTGGGGCTCTCCACCTGGACAAAGCACTGGGCCAGGAAGGGATTGATCCCCTTGTGGAATATGAGATCCCTCAGATCGTTATTGAGGTACTCGGGATAGGTGGTATGAATGGCGGTGGCCTCATAGATCATGCCGTCCAGGCAGACGGGCACCTCATCTATGACCTTCTTTCTGATGGCCTCCTCCAGCACCACCATGACCTCCTGGCTGCGGCCCACGGAGAAGGCGGGGATGATGACCTTGCCGCCCCGGGTGATGGTATCCTTGACCACCTTGATCAGATGCATTTCAGCCTCCTTCCGGGAAGGCTGATTGCTGTTCGTCCCGCCGTAGGTGGCCTCGGTGACCAGGGTCTCCAGGCGGGGGAAGTTGCATACGGCAGGATCAAATAGCCGGGTCCTCTCGAACTTCTGGTCCCCGGTAAAAGCCACATTGTACAGGCCGTCGCCGATGTGGAAATGGGCGATGGAGGAGCCCAGAATATGGCCGGCATTGTGCATGGTCAGCTTGGTGTCCGGTGCGATGTCGGTGACATCGCCGTAGTTGAGGGTGATGGTGTGCTTGAGGGCCTCGCGAACCATAGCCGAGTCGTAGGGCAGCCTCTTTCCCTCCCGGCCGGCGATCTCGATGTAATCAAGCTGGAGAAGAACAGCCAGATCCCTGGTGGGAGGAGTGCAGTAAATGGGCCCCTCATAGCCGTATTTGTAAAGCATGGGAACCAGGCCGGCGTGGTCCAGGTGGGCATGGGTCAAAACCACGGCATCGATCTGATTTAGGGGATAGACCTCAGGAACATAAAGATAAGGAGTGGCCGAGTCGTCCGAGCCCACATTTACGCCGCAATCAATGATGATCCTCGACTCCGGCGTGGAAAGGAGCATGCAGCTGCGCCCCACCTCCCGGCATCCTCCTAAGGTGGTGATTCTGATCCATTGGTCCTTGGATGCGGTATCCCGGTGGATCTTGCGGCCTACTGTGCGCAATATGACCTTTCTCTCGTTCTGCACGCTTCGCAAATAATCTTTGATGTTGGATATGGTGCTGGAACGCACCGGTGGGGTCCGCACCACCTTGGGAGTCCAGCCGATGAGCTTGGTGATCTCGCGGAGGGTAGCGCCATGCCTGCCAATGACCAGTCCGGGCTTCTCCGCCTCAATCTGAACCTCTCCGGTCTCGCCATCAAAATAGTAGTTTGTGATAACCGCTTCCTTGGGGACGACCTCCTGGATCTTGATCTTGGCAGTCTCCGGATCAGCCAGAACCTTGAGGTCCGGCCGGACCACCACCCTTTTGCGAAGCTCCTTGGCCAGGCTTCTTATGATCTCTCCGTCATCGGCCAGCTTCTTGGGGTCGTCGGTGTAAATGACCAGCTCCGGGCCCTCGAACTCCAGTCCGGTGACACCTACATCCGGGGGGAGCTTGCTCTGTACTTTCCGTTTGAGCTCAAAAAGAACTTCTTCTACAGACAATAGAACACATCCAAAAAAAGGTTAGAGGAGCTTGCTGATCTCCAGGAACTCCGGCTCTCCTACCTCCTCATATTTATCAGTGATCCGGACCAGCTCGATCTTGTCGCCGGAAGCAGAATCACGCTTCATGGCATTGTGAATGGCCTTCGCCGCTAAAACCACGCCATCCTCCACGCTTATGCCGGGCTTATAAAGGGCCTCCAGCACGCCGTAAGCTGTGGGGGAGCCTGAACCGGTGGCCACAACCCGGCGCTCCTCGATCTGGCCGCCCAGGGCATCCAGGGAGTAAATCTTGGGGCCATAGCGGTCCACCCCACCCATGACCAACTGGACCATGAAGGGATAGTAGCGGCGGGAGGATAGGATATTGGAGAGCATTGTAGTTATGGCTCGAACGGTCATGCTCTCGCCTCTCTGCATCTTGTATAGCCTGGATTCGACCTGAACCATGCGGACCAGGGACTGAGCGTCTCCCACCACTCCGGCCGTGGTCAGGCCCACCAAATCATCAACCTGATAGATCTTCTTAGCAGTGCTGCTGGCTATGAAGCTGCCCATGGTAGCCCGGCTCTCCGATGCAAGGACCACACCCCCATCGCAGAGTACACCTACCGTAGTTGTACCTTTGAACACCTCGACCATTTAATTACCTCAACTAAAATCAGAAAATGGACAGCTTTCCTTCTCCTTTTGCCCTATAAATACTTTCCGCCGCCCCAGCCGCCCCATTCTATGATAAATAAGAGGCATTCAAACTTAAGAGGAATTCAAACATAAGAGGCACTCAAACTCCTGAAATAGGAGGGAGGACAGATGATTGACGACTGTGGTGCAAAATCTGTGAACGAGCTATCCGGCCTATCTGCATTCATCCAGAGATATTACATCGATCCCATCATCTATGATACCAGCTACAATCCAGTGGATACCATCACCTGGGCCCTGATCCTGGGATTGGCTGTGCTGGGATTGATCAGGCTGCTGGGACGCTCGGGGATTGCCGTAGACGGGAGGCTGGTGGCCTATACCCTGCCCTACATACTGGCCGGCTCCAGCCTGAGGGTGATCGAGGATGCAGATATGGTGGCTGCCCCCTGGAGGTATCTGCTCATCACCCCGCTGATATTCTTCCTGGTTTTCCTGGTCACCGCTGCCAGCCTCTTTATCACCAGGCGGATCTGGAAGGATGGGTTTCACTTCCCCTATGCGGCCATAGGATTTATCTGGACGGCCCTGAACCTGGCCCTGCTCTCATCACTGGAATGGCAAAACCTATGGGTCATTCCCGCCGTCTTTGTCATGGGCTCGGGACTGGCGGGGGGCATCATCCTGTTGCAGCGGCATATCTCATGGCTCGGATTCCTGGAGGACGGCTTCAGCCGGATGATCCTCTATGCCCATATGCTGGATGCCAGCTCCACCTACCTGGGGGTGGACTGGTTCTTCTATCAGGAGAAGCATGTGCTGCCCACATATCTCATCGATCTGGCGGGAACGGCGGCGGTCATGTTCCCCCTCAAGCTGGCTGTGCTTTTGCCGGTGCTCTATATGATCGACCGATCTCTCCAGGAGCCATCTTTGCGGAACCTGACACGCCTGACATTGATCACCCTGGGGCTGGCCCCGGCGGTGAGAAACACGCTGAGGCTGGCTCTGGGAGTATGAGGAAGGAATGGGGCAATAGGGAGATGAAATCGCGAAATTTTTTGGATTTCTAAATCTTTAAGTCT
>CALMJN010000034.1 GCA_937864385.1 uncultured Methanosarcinales archaeon
AAAACTTTTCGTAATAATTTAATATAAAACAGATTAACGTTAAATACTATCATCAGTCCTTCTTCTTAACCTTCACCAGAATACTCCCAATTGAGGTAATTGCAATGTCCAAGGATGTTCGTGAGAGATCCATAGACCCGGCCAGCCAGGATATGCTCGATTTATGTCAGAGAGCCGGCCTGGAGACGGCCTGGGATCGCTTAGAGAAGCAGCAGCCGCAATGCGGCTTTGGTGAGCTTGGTCTGTGCTGCCGCAACTGCAACATGGGCCCCTGCCGCATAGATCCCTTTGGAGAGGGAGCGAGCAAGGGAGTGTGCGGAGCCACGGCAGACATCATCGTGGCCCGCAACCTTCTGCGCATGATCGCTGCCGGAGCCGCCGCCCACTCCGACCACGGAAGAGGCGTGGCCCACACCTTCAAGCTTGTTTCCGAGGGCAAGGCCCCCAGCTATCAGGTCAAGGACCAGGCCAAGATGGAGCGGCTGATGGAGGAGTACGGGGTGGAAAGCCAGATGGCTCTCGCCGAGGCCATCATGGCCGAATTTGGACGCCAGGAGGGCCCCATCCGCTTCACCCGCCGCGCGCCGGCCAAAAGAGTGGAGCTATGGGAAAAGCTGGGCATAGATCCCCGGGGCATAGACCGGGAGATCGTGGAGATAATGCACCGCACCCACATCGGAGTGGACAACGATCCGGTGCACCTCATACTGCAGGGCCTGAGAGCAAGCATAGCCGACGGCTGGGGCGGCTCCATGATCGCCACCGAGCTGCAGGATGTTCTCTTCGGGACCCCGACGCCTACCTTCTCCGAGGCCAACCTGGGAGTGCTGGAGCCCAACCAGGTCAACATCATAGTGCACGGCCACGAGCCGCTGCTCTCGGAGATGATCGTCGCTGCGGCAGCTGAGCAGGAGATGGTTGACCTGGCTAAAAAAGAAGGCGCTGTGGGGATCAATGTTGCCGGAATGTGCTGCACCGGAAATGAGGTTCTCATGCGCCACGGCGTGCCGGTGGCCGGCAACTTCCTGCAGCAGGAGCTGGCCGTGGCCACGGGAGCGGTGGAGGCCATGGTAGTGGACATACAGTGCATCATGCCCGCGCTGGGCGCGCTAGCGGGCTGCTTCCACACCAAGTTCATCTCCACCTCCCCCAAGGCCAAGTTCCCGGGAGCCACTCACATGGAGTTTCATGAGGAGACGGCGATGCAAACGGCCAGGGCCATTGTGGAGACAGCAGTCCTGAACTATGCCAGCCGAAATCCGGCCAAGGTCCATATCCCCAACATAAAGACCAAGTGCATGGTCGGCTTCTCCGTGGAGGCCATAGTCAGCGCCCTGGGCGGCAGCCTGGACCCGCTTCTGGGAGCGATAAAGAGCGGAGCCATCCGGGGATTGGGGGCCGTGGTGGGCTGCAACAATCCCAAGATCGTCCATGACTGGGGGCATGTCAATCTGGTCAAAGAGCTGATCAAAAATGATGTGCTGGTGGTCACAACCGGCTGCAATGCCCTGGCCTGCGCCAAGGCCGGGCTGCTCCTTCCCGAGGCGGCGGATATGGCCGGAGAGGGCTTGAAGGGCGTCTGCAAGGCCCTGGGAGTGCCGCCAGTGCTTCATATGGGATCATGTGTGGACATCAGCCGCATACTGGTCGCTGCCGCGGCCATAGCCAATGCCCTGGGAGTGGACATCAGCGATCTTCCCGCCGCAGGAGCAGCGCCGGAGTGGATGAGCGAGAAGGCGGTCTCCATCGGCGCCTATGTGGTGAGCTCAGGGGTCTTCACCGTCCTGGGCACAGTTCCCCCCGTCCTGGGAAGCTCTGCCGTGGCCAGCCTGCTCACCTCCGGAGCCAGGGATGTGGTGGGGGCGGCCTTTGCCGTGGAGTGCGATCCCCTCAAGGCTGCAGCACTGATGATCGATCATATCGAGAGCCAGAGAAGGAAGCTGGGGCTGTAGAAGATGAAAGAAGTATTCGTCCGTCTGGACCGCTGCCTGGGTTGCAAGTCCTGCGAGATAGCCTGCGCCGTGGAGCACTCGGCATCCAAGAGCCTCTTTTCTGCGGTATCGGAGAAGCCGGGGCCGGTGCGCCGGGTCTATGTGGAGATGGCCGAGGGGCAGAAGATGCCCCTGGTCTGCCGCCACTGCGAGGATGCACCATGCGTCGCCGTCTGCCGCACCGGGGCCATGGTACAGGATCCGGTAACCGGAATAGTGGACCGCATTCAGGAGAACTGCGTTGGCTGCTGGATGTGCGCCATGGTCTGCCCCTACGGGGTTATCGGCAGGCACACCGAGGTGCGCATGGCAGTGAAATGCGATCGCTGCAAGAACCTTGATGTTCCCGCCTGCGTTGCCGCCTGCCCCACCGGGACACTGATCTTCGCCACCCAGCGCGAGTTTGTGGAGATGATGAGAAAGGAGGCTGCAGCCAGGATCGCCCGGGAGGCTAAGGGCCTGGCCAAGGCCTGAGCTTCAGCCTTTCTGGAAAGGATAAACCGGTGAGGTCAGACTATGGGCGTCAGGCTGATCCGGTTGCCTTCCTCTAGCAGCATATTGTAGGGCTCGGTTCTGGGTATGATCCCATAGATGCACAGCCCACCATTAAGCTCGCTCACCAAAAGGTAGGTGTCAGCGGTGTGGATGGCCATATTCATGCTCTCCTGGCCGCTTTTCACCACCAGCACATTTATGTCATTGGTCTCTTTCCAGCTTCGGATCATGATGTTGGCCAGGTTGAGCACTGCTTTGTAGCCGAAGGCGAACTCAATGGCATCAAGGCCAATGATGTTCAATATGGGCCGCCCGGTCCTCTCCCGAAGACCATTCCACTTCTCCTGCAGATCCTGTCCCCAGGATACGGGGTCCTCGCCCTCCGGCCGGGAGACTATGACGTTGTTGGGCACGAAGATGTCCTGAGAGCTGAGCTGATAGCCGATGCTGGGCAGAATGAAAACTCCCCGTCCGTTCTTGAGGGCATTGGACGCGAGAGCAGTCAGGATCTGATAGTACCTCTTGCCCACCCCCTGCCCGATCTCCAGGACATTGCATGATCCGTACCGGAGACCGCCGGTGACTATGTCCAGGTCGGGTATGCCCGTGGAGATGTGATCCTCATTGGGATCGGGGACTCTCACCCCCTCGCTGGCGATGCGGGCATCCTTTTGATCCAGATAGGGCTCAAAGAACCGGAAACGTCCGCCGTGCAGGGTTACGGTGTAGATCCTGTTGCCGATCTCCACGCCACGAAGTTTGCTCAGATTGATCTGGCGGACGTAGCGGGTCCTCATCCCTCCCTGATCCGAGGCAGGGAGGCGGAACTGCTCCATGCTCACCACTCCGTCCACGATGTAGTCCAGGGGCATGACGCTGTCAAACTCGGAGACGAAGATGAGATTGGTGTCCAGGTCCCGGGCGAACTCGCAGATGTTCTGCTCGAAGCTGGCATGGCTGCCCTCCAGCAGGTGGGAGGTGTAGTTCAGGACGGCATCCCAGCTGTCGATGACTATGGTGGGATTGTCCATATCCTCCGCCTCCTCGAAGAACACCTTGAAGAAGTCCAGGACGGCGTAGTAATTGCTCTGATCCTTTCCCATTCCCTTCAGGCTCTCCAGGAGCTTGGTCTGGGTGGCATTGACCACATTCCTGGCAGGGAGGATATCCTCCACCCAGGGATTGGTGGCATAAAGCCGACGGGGATCGATGCGGGTGGAGATATATAGCCCCTTCTGCTCCCGGCAGAGGCGGCTCATGATCTCCAGGGCCAGGGTGGTCTTTCCCGTACCCGGCAGGCCCTTGATCAGCAGCGTCTGGCCGCCCTCGATCTGGAAGAACTGGCAGATCTCCTTGGGCAGAGATGAGGCAGGTTCAGCTGGCATGGATCATCCCTCCCGTCAAGGCTTCTTCTTTCCTCTTTTCATCCATGCATCTATGGAAGCGTTTCATCAGGCTGCATATCCTCTCCGGATCGACCCGAAAGGTGAAGACGACCCTCCGGTCCTCGCCGCGGCCAAAATCGATATTAAAAGCAGGGGGCTCCTCCGCCTTGAGCGGCTCGGCAGTCTTCTCTCTCTCTTCTCCATGCCTGGCTACTGCTCGCCTCACTCTCCAGAGCTTGGAGGGGCCCACCTCCACGAACTCCACACTTCCCTCGGAGCTGAGGACGGAGAGATATTTGATGACCGTGGTCTTGCTCACGCCCGCCTTCTTGGCCACATCCACCGTGGTCAGGCCCACCTCCGATTCTCCTATAACTTCCAGGATCTTTTCTTTGTATGAGGCCATATTACCGTGCCACCCACAGGGGATTGAAACAGGTCTTCAGGATTGCCGGCCTTGAGCCCGGAATAGGATCAATTCCGACTGCCTATCCCTTTCCTGCAATCCACTCCACTCTTTACTGATAATTCATTCCTCTCTTCTGATAATTCATTTCTATCATTCTCATATTTCAATTTTCATATTAACTTGGGTGCGGGCCTTGTACGGAGCTTTTATCGGAAATAATAAATGCCCACCGGCCTATGAACCAGCAAGAGGGCAGAATGACCGAGGAAAACTTTAGGGGTAGTCGGCTTTACACCGACCCCTGGCCGCCCCTGCGCGGCGACTATCAGGTGGGCGATCCCCGCTCAGCCGTGGCCGTGGTCACTTTGGCCAGCCCGCTGCTCATAAAAGGATGTGCCATCTTCGGCCAGTGCGTGACCGAGAACCTGGGGCTGGAAAAGATCGTGGCCAATGTCATATCCAACTGCAATATCCGCTTTTTGATTGTGTGCGGCCTGGAGTCCAAAGGGCATCTGCCCGGCAACACCCTCCTGGCCCTGCATAAGAACGGCATAGATCCCCAGGGAAGGATCGTGGGATCAAAGGGCGCCATTCCCTTTATCCAGAACCTGCCGCCGGAGGCGATAAGCCGATTCCAGGAGCAGGTGGAATTGATAGACTGCATCGGCCTTTTGGATGTAGAGGAGATAGAGGCATTGGTGGCCCGCCATAAGAGAGAGCCCTTTTCGGAGGAGCCCTTTTTGGTCTTCAAGAGGAAGGCTCCCATCAGGGCGATTGCCACGGGGGACGCCGATCTGACCCTGGGGGCGGGCGTGGTCATGGACGCCTCCGCCTGGCTGGTCATGGAAGAGGTGTGAAGATTGTTCAGATTCAAGAGAGAGCAGAGTGTGGTCAACCTGGCCGGTGTGAGGATGGGAGGCCAGCCCGGAGAGCTGGCGTCCGTACTATGCGGCACCATCTTCTATCAGGGGCATAAGATTGTGGAGGATGAGGAGAGGGGCCTCTTCGACCGGGCGGCTGCCGAGAAACTGGTCGCTCGCCAGGGTGAGCTGTCGGAGGAGACGGGATGCCCCTCGGTTTTGCATATTTACGCCCGAAGCAGCGAGGCCTTCTCCCGCTATCTGGACTTCACCGAAAAGGTCTGGAGCGGCCCCTTCATCATCGATTCCGCCGATCCCGCCACCCGGATGGCTGCCGCGGCACTGGCCAGCGAGCAGGGCTATGCGGACAAGGCCATCTACAACAGCATCAGCCTGGCCACTGATGAGGCCGAGGCGCGGGCCATCCTGGACTCGGAGCTGGACTCGGCTATCATCCTGGCCTACAATCCCACCCAGCCCGGAGTGGAGGGCTCCCTGACGGTGCTGGAGACGGGAGGAGCGGCGCGGGAAAAGGGGCTATTGGATGCGGCCAGGGATATGGGCATCAACAATATGCTCATCGATCCGGCGGTGCTGCCCCTGGGCAGCGGGGCGGGAGCAGCTCTGCGTTTCTCCGTGGCGGCCAAGGCCCGGCTGGGCCTGCCCGTGGGCTCGGGCATACACAATGCCGTATCCTCATGGCCCTGGCTGTCCCGAAAAGAAGCGCCGGCCAAGAGAGGCTGCGATGCGGCAGCAGCTGCCATGCAGCTCCTCGCGGGAGCGGACTTCCTGCTCTATGGGCCGATCGAGATGGCAGAGATCATCTTTCCCGCTGCGGCCATGGCGGATATTCTGGTGGCCGAGGCGGTGGCTGATCTTGAGATCGAACCGGCGGATGCTCACCCCCTGCATCGTCTGGTCTAAGCGGCGAGCAGCGCAGAAAAGCCTTTTAGCCATGGGCCGCCGCAGGCCATAGCAATGTACCTATCCCGTGAGGAAGAGGCCATCTATCAGGGCGAGAGAGGCGAGACCCTGGCCAGGATGATGGAGATACTGGTAGCTTTGGGCGATATCTACGGCGCAGAGAGGCTTGTTTCCGTCCGCTCCGTCCAGATCGCCGGGGTCTCCTACAAGAACATAGGCCAGGCCGGCCTGGAGTGGATCTCCGACTTGCAAGGGACGGTGGCTGTGCCCAGCATCCTCAATCCGGCGGGGATGGACCTTTGCCGCTGGAAAGAGATGGGGATAGATGAGGATTTTGCGGAAAAGCAGCAGCAGGTCATAGAGGCCTATCGGAAATTAGGCGTCGCCATAGACTGCACCTGCACCCCTTACCAGATTTACGATAGCCTGGCCGGCCCGGGCGACCACCTGGCCTGGAGCGAGTCCTCTGCCGTCTCCTATGCCAATTCTGTGATCGGCGCCAGGACCAATCGGGAAGGGGGTCCCTCCGCTTTAGCTGCCGCCCTGGTGGGAAAGACCGCCCTCTACGGCTACCACCTGGATGAGAACCGCCGGCCCACCCATAGGATCGAGGTGGAGGCAGATCTGAGTGGATCGGACTATGGTGCCCTGGGATTTCTGGTGGGAGGGATGGTCAGAGATGGAGTGCCATTCTTCCGGCTGAGGGGCCTGAAGACCGCTCCGGGCAAGGGCGAGCTCAAGGCCCTGGGAGCGAGCATGGCCGCCAGCGGCTCGGTGGCGCTGTATTATGTTGAGAATGTGACCCCTGCGCCCCCCTCTTGGGGAGAGGAAGAGAGGATCAGCCTGGGGCGAGAGGATATCGAGGAGGTATACGCCGCCCATCCCGGTGAACAAGCAGAAGCGGTGGCTCTTGGCTGCCCCCACTGCTCGGCAGAGGAGCTGGAGAAGATAGCCAGGCTGCTGGAGGGGCAGAGGGTGATAAAGGATATGTGGGTGTGCACAGCCCGAAAGACGGCAGAGCAGAACCCCCATCTGGTCAGGATCATTGAGGAGAGCGGGGCCAGGGTCTATTGCGACACCTGCATGGTGGTCTCTCCCGCCTCGGAGCGCCTGGGCAAGATCATGGTCAACTCGGGAAAGGCCCTGGCATACCTGCCCGGCCTGGCCGGGGTCCAGGCGGGGCTGGGGAGCCTGGAAGAGTGCATCGATGTGGCACTGGGGAGGCGGTAGCAGTGCAGATAAAGTGCCACCGGGTGGCCTCGGGAAGGGCCAGCGGCCCCGCCCTGGTGACCGGGCAGGCCATATCCTTTCTGGGCAATGTCAATCCGGAGACGGGAGTGGTGGTCGATCCGGCCCATGAGCTATTCGGAGAGAGCATAGCAGGAAAGGTGCTGGTCTTTCCCGGGGGCAAGGGCTCCACAGTGGGCTCATATGTTATTTACCAGCTCAAGAAGAGGGGCCTGGCCCCGGTGGCCATGATCAACCTCCTCTCCGAGCCCATCGTGGCCGTGGGCGCTGTCATCAGCGGCATTCCCCTGGTGGACAGGGTGGGAGAGGAGGTTTTGAGGATCAAGAGCGGCACGATTGTAGAGTTGGATGCCGACCGGGAGCTGGTCCAATTTTAATCTTCATAGTTTTCCATGTTTTTTCATAATTTTTCTTAATTTTTCCGCAACCGCAAGCCTTTTACACCATTTGCAGGCATGGACTGCCATTTCCTGGAGAGTGACTATGGCATTCAAAGTCCCTGCTGATATCGCCAAGGCGGCCATCGCCGCCGGATGCACTAAATGCAATATGACCTGGCAAAAGCTCCTGGTTCTGGGCTTTTTAGCCGGAGCCTACATCGCCTTTGGAGCCCTCTTGAGCGAGATTGTGGCCGGAGGGCTGTCCAACGGCAGCATCACCGGGCCGGGCGGCGAAATTTGGAAGCTGGCCATGCCCGGCGGGCTGGTCAAGTTCGCCGCCGGAGCGGTCTTCCCCGTTGGCCTGATGCTGGTGGTGATCGCCGGATCGGAGCTATTCACCGGAAACTGCATGTTCGCCCCCATCAGCATTCTCAACGGCGAGGCGGGCCTGCGGGGCCTGGTCAAGAACTGGTCC
>CALMJN010000035.1 GCA_937864385.1 uncultured Methanosarcinales archaeon
CGAGCGGCAACTGGCCGAGGTCGAGCGCATCGTCCGCGAGAATCGCCCGCACATCGGGGCGGCGGCAGTACGCCGCGCGCAGCGCGACGTGGCGCGCCGGATTCTTCCGGTAGGTTCGGTTGGCGATCCGCGTCGTGGCGCTCGTGTGGAACATGTAGCGGCTCAGCGCGCACGCCGGCAGGGTCAGCACCCTGTGACCCGCCGCGATGAGCCGCCGCGCGGGCGTCGCGCGGGACTTGGCGAAGCGCTGGGAGAGCTGCCAGACCAACGCGGCCTGCGCCATCCGTCTGTCCTGCCTCAGGTACCAGGTGTCCGCAAACGGCAGCTGCCCCGACGGCGAGGGCCTGCCGTGCAGCTGGCGATACAGTCGGTTGGCGACGGTCTTCTCCAGCCCCGTGAGCTGGGACACGAGACCGGCGCGGGCACCGTGACGGTGACCAGCCGGACGACGCCGTATACGGCGCTGCCGTGGTGCGACTCGACCTACAACCCGAAGTGCCTGACCTATCGCGGGATCTACCAGGGCGCCAACGGCGTCGGGCCGACCGGATGGTCCGACAATCCGCGCGCCACGGCCTTCGACGATTCGGCGTTGGCCGCAACGGCCGCGACTCCCGTTCCGCCGCCGCGCGCCCGGGGTGGTGCCTGGGCTCAGCCGCACCGCCGCGAAGAGCCGGATCCGCAGCAGCCGGACCAGCGCCGACGGCATTTCACGCTGCCGGTCGACGGAATAGAAATCGCAGCCGTGCAGGTTGAACGCAGCCGGGCTTTTGAGGTCTCCGATGACTATCAGCTGGATGGAGCGGGCTGCCGCACACCTCGGATAAAATGTCCCTTCTCTTGTCCTTCTCCAGGCCGTATTGCTCCTTCTATTCTCCTACCGCTCTGATAATCCAGTTGACCTTGGTGGTATTGGACTCCTCAATTCGGAATTCGGCGGGTATCATCCGGTTGTTTATGCTATCGTACACATAAGAGTTTCCGGTTCCGTTCTCCACTTCCACCCCTATCTTCATTATGCTCCGATCATAGAAGACGATATAAAACGCCTCTGTCACAGGCAGGGGCGGTATATTTATTGCCCTTAGAACCGGCACTTTATCGGTAAAGTAGGCGTTCTGTGTGTCCGCAAGCCGGTATAGCAGATCCAAATCTGCATCTCTTACCTCAATGAGGAAGTTGCTGGGCGATGGCACAGCCATGCTGGTCTCGTTGTAGAAGTTCCATCCCAGCACCTTTATCTGCTTTAACTTCCAGCCAGGCTTTGGAGCAGCGAATTTCACTGCTTCACCAAAGAAGAAGCTGTTCAATCCCCAGTCCTCGCCGGCAGAATAGAGCTGAACGTTTTCAGAGGCATTGGTGGTGCTGTCCTGCTTGAGCTCGGTCATGTTCTGTCCGCTGCCATCCTCATCGCTCTGGGCCAGGCAGAGACCCATGAAAGCCAGAAAGCAGAATGCTGAAATCGATAAAACCATCTTCTTCAATCTATCACCCTGAGAACTCAATTCGATTCGACCTTAAATAGATAATGCCAGATTGAAATCCGGATATCCATTAGCGGCAGGACGAAAAAGGATGCCAGGGAATGGCCGAGCTTTCAGGAGGGTGGCAGCGAATTTCCACCGATTATGTTGTTTGTCAGAGGAAAGTGATCATAATTATAGGTCCTTTTTTCTGCCCTCTCTCTCCCTTATTCTAGCATTTATCACCCGATCGCTCCTTTCCAGGGCCTGGTGTGTCTCTCCATAATGCTCCGCCGCCTGCATCATCATCTGCTTGAAGCCCTCCATGTCGCCGCAGTCGGCCTTTTCGCACAGCATCATGCATTGGGACAGAAAGGTCTGGCGGACAGAGGCGGCCTGGGGATTGCTCTGAATGGAGGCATACAGCTCAGGATTCTGGTCCAGGATGCGACCCACGAAGTCTATCATTATCTCATATACCGGAGACATGAACCGACGGGAGTTTTCTACGTCGAACTGCAGGGCTTTTAATGTCGAGCCTATGCCGATGTAGGCGAAGTGCGTCAGCGCCTGGACCACAGCCATGATCCGGTCATGCTCCTCTGAGCCCAGGACCTCCACATGGGCTCCATCAGACTGGAACAGCGAACTGATCTCGTTTAGCCAACGTCCTGTCTTCTCCTGCACCGGGGTCAGGATGATGGTCTGGCCACGCATGGAGGGCATGGTTGGCCCGAACATGGGATGAGTTCCCAGTGCCTCCACTCCCGCAGGAGCAAAAGTCTTCATGGCCCGGACCGGCTCGGACTTGATGGAGGTAACATCCATGATCAGGCTGCCTGGGCGCATCAATGGTGCCACCTGCCGTATGACCTCCACAGTTTTCTCTATGGTCACGCTGACCAGGACTATATCGCTTCTCTCTGCCTCAGCCATCATATCATGGGCAAAGCGCACCCCCAGCCTCTCGGCCACATCCACTCTTCCGCTAGGCCCCCAGACCGCCACCTCATAGCCCTTATCCTTGAAGTAGCGGGCGAACCAGGATCCCGTCTCACCCGTGCCTCCCAAAATCAGTATACGGCTCATATTTCCCTATCCTTTATCCTAGCTCTGCCCTTTGTTATTGTGCCGCTCAATTTATTCCGTCTCTGCTCTTCGATAAAAGCATTTCAGAATGCATCCCCGGCCATCCCCGTCATCCTTTCCCTTTCTTTCTGGCAGCCAGAGCCTCCCGAACTGCTCTCTCCATGACTGCCGCCGGGGCTTTCCTGCCGGTCCAGATCTCCAGAGCCATGGCTCCCTGATAGACCAGCATCATCACTCCGTCCAGAGCCACCGCCCCCGCCCTGCGGGCGTCTTGCAGCAGCTCGGTTTCCCGGTTGTAGACTATATCGAATACCGCCTGCCCCTCATGAAATGAATCCGGCTCCAGGAGCCTGGGATCTCCCTCTCTCATGCCCACGCTGGTGCAGTTGATAATTATCTCTGAACGGGCGGCAAGGCTCTTGAGAAGGCTTATATCGTACCCTGCTGCTTTAATCTGCGCCGCCAGTTCCTCTGCCCTCTTTATGCTCCGGTTGGCTATGAGGATCTCGGCTCCCTCCTGCTTCAGGGTGTAGGCAATGGCCCTTGCTGCGCCTCCTGCTCCGATTATGAGCACCTTCCTTCCCCGGACCGAGACCCCTGCCTCCTGCAATGCCAGGCTCGCCCCCCAGCCATCGGTATTATAGCCAAGGATACCTCGGTCTGAGAAGCTTATGGTATTCACTGCTTTTATGGCCCTGGCCAGAGGATCGGGCTCTAAGCCTCCTATCATCAGAGCCTTTTCTTTTAAGGGAATGGTTAAATTCAGACCGGAAAAACCCATGGCCTGGGCACCCAGAAGGGCATCCTCCAGCCTATCCTCACCTACCCGGAAGGCATGGTAGCAGGCCTCTATACCCATGGCTTTGAGGGCCGCATTCTGCATGGCCGGCGAGAGGCTGTGTTCGATCGGATCTCCAAAGATGCCATAGATCTTCATGTAAGTACTGATGCTCCTTTTTCCTAGATAAATTGCAGCATAAACCACAGCCCTCCGCCGATCAAGGCTCCAAAGACGGTGGCTGCCAGGTTTACCCCGTTGTTGCTCAGAACGCCCCGGTTCTGCAATGTGGCCCCCATAAGGCTGTCAAAGTTGGTGCCTAAAAATCCTCCCAGAGCAGCAACTATGATCCCGGAGATGCCCACCATGCCCATTCCCGTAGCCAGCAGCCCAATGATCAATGAGCCGGCCAGAGAGGCCATCTCCCCCAGGGGAGTTACCCCTCCGTCCACCCCCGGTTCAGTCTCTTTAAGGGTGGTGATCAGGCGAGGCTTAGAACGGCTGGTCTCGCCGATCTCACTGGCCAGGGTATCTCCATTGGCAGTGGCAACTGATGCGATAAAGGCAAACATGAACACATCATGGCCGTAAACACCATAGAGTATGGCCAGGGCTAAAGGAGCCAGGCTGTTGCTGTAGACGTTCTTATAGCCTCGCCGGCCACCGTGGGACTGGGCTATCCCCAGTTTATGCTTTTGGGAATAGCCATAGCGCGTGAATGCCCCTCCCAGGAGGTAAAAGGCCAGGAGCAGTACAAACCAGGAGAGGCCAGCGAAGAGGATCACCAGCAAGCAGACTATGGTCTCGCTGAGCACGGCATCAGAGTCCGCCGCTTTAGCCCAGTAGGCTCCTATGCCCAGAACCAAGGCAAAGATGCAGATGAGCAGTATTCTCTCTAGCTCGGGAAGGGGATAGTCAAAGGAGAAGAGCCACATGACCATGGCCGTGCCGAAGGGCACAGTGAAGTCTCGCTCCCTGGAGACATGATGCAGAAAGGCTCCGGACAGGCCGCCCAGTATTGCCAGAAAGAGTATCCTCTCGGAGGAGATGGCTCCTCCCGAGATCAGGCTCGCGATGGGGTAGCCCAGGCCGACGTTGATGAAGAGGTAGATGATGCTCCCGGCCAGGGAGTCGAACTTGCGGAAGGCAAGGGGGGAGAAGGCTGCCGCCACAAAGGACATGGCTATGACGTATAGGGGAAGATTGGTGTCCGTAAGGCTGAGAAGCGGCCTCATGATCAGAAGCATAGCCAAGGAGGCCGAGAGCAGACGGGTTCCCCGATCCAGGAGGAAGATCGCGGCCAGAGGAATGATGGTATAAGCTCCTAAGCCGGGAAGAAGCAGAACCATCAATCCAATGGTGAGCCTTGCGGCATCTTCTCGCGCCATAAACTAGGGGACTATATTGCTCACAAAAATACTTTGCCTATGGCATCATAACCCGAGATTCAATTATGATACGTCGCATCTATGAGCGCCTTCTGCAGTACCGCATCTTAAGAGCCAATCTGCCCCGCTGCGTGGCGGTGGTTCTGGGCAGTGCTGATCTGTCCAGGGAAGGATTGAGCCGCTTTTGTCAGCTTTTAAATTGGAGCCGGTCCATTGGCCTTTCCACACTGATACTCTATGTCAGCGATGACCAGCCTAGACTATGCCCCATTTTAAAGGAATTTCTGGCCTCCTATCCCGCCCAGATCAGTCTGCATACAGCAGACGATGTGGTTTTAACGGGAACGGGAGGGCCCCTCAAGGTGGATATTTCCCTGGGCTACGGAGGAAAAAAGGAGGTGGTTGAAGCATTCAGGAGCATCCTGCTAAAGGTGGAAGAAGGCAGCATAAAGGGCGATGGGATTGATGAGAAGACCATAGAGTCCCATCTGAGGTTTTCCCAGAAGCCTGACCTGGTGATCAGAGCGGGCGGAAAGAGGCTGAGCGACTTTATGATCTGGCAGGCGGCCTATTCAGAGCTTTATTTCACCGATGTCAACTGGCCGGCAATGAGAAAGATCGATTTTCTGCGGGCCATTAGAGACTGTCAAAAGAGAGAGAGGCGCTTCGGACGCTAAAAGCGCCCAAGTTTAGCCTCTCAGGGCATATTCTGCCTGAAGATATTCCTGCTGGAAATAAGACTGAGATAGATGGAGGGAATAGTCTCTGAGATGACGATATCATCGCTCACCCGCATCATCTTCACCCCGGCGTTCTGGGCTGCTGCTGCATCCACCTGGATCACCTTGGGATTGCCGGTGCGAAATGTGGCTACATGCCAGGCCTTCTCCGCCGTTGCTGATAGGTGAACATATCTCTGCGATGCCGGCTTTATGCCTATCTCCAGTATCCTGTCTGCCTCCTCCTCGCTGGCACCATAGTAGAGAAGAGGACTCTTGTTCACGGGATGGTCCAGGTCGACGTCTACAGAATGGCCGTACCTGGCACGGACATATTCGCCGCTGATCTCATATCTCTGCTTGGAATCGGACTGGATCAGGGCAATTATCAGGTCCTTGTCCGCCCAGCGATGCCTGGATGCCACCACCTCTCCGAGCTTTGCCAGATCCACCCACCCATGGGAGTCCATCTCCAGGCCCAGGTCTGCCGGGAAGTGTCTCAGGCTACCTGCCACCAGCCGTCCCAGCTGCTCTGTCTTGGTCTCGTCTAATAGCACCTGGCCGGCAGAGCCGCAATGGCAATGCTCTCCCCTGAATAATCCGTGCTGAGGGCAACGCTTGATCATCAGTAGACCTCCATCTCTTCCAGTGAGGGCCTTCGAATAGATATATCTGACCGCTGAAGAGGCTTCCTGCCGGCTTCCTGGCAAAGTCTCAAATATCCTTGGCTTAAATATCCCTATATGCCTGATTCCATTATGCCCCATTGCAAGGATGCAAAGGGAAGGATATGCCAGCTATTGGATATGGATGATCGAGAGTTAGCAGCCGAGATGGAAAGGGATTTCCTTTTATCTGAAAACCAGCACATGAGGATCTGCGATACTCTGGGGGAGATGATCCAGGAAGTGGATCGGCTCATCTCCTGTCTGGATGATATGGAGGATCGGCAGCCTGATGAAGAGGATAAGTATCCGATCTCAAGGTGAATTCTGTGTACTGTTTGCCTGATGTTCAAGCCTGTGAGCCAGATTATCCCTTCAACCTGACCCGAGTGGGTGTGACCGGCGTCAAGAAGCTGGTGAAGGTGGAACGGGGCAATGATGAGCGTCCAGTGGTCCTCATATCCGATTTTGAGGTATTCGTCGATCTGCCCTCCGACCGCAAGGGAGCCAATCTATCCCGCAATTTCGAGGCCATAGACGAGGTCTTGGAGGAGGCCATAAACTGCCCCGTTTATGAGATAGAAGAGCTGTGCGGTGAGATAGCCAAGAGGCTGCTCCTCCGGCATGAGTACGCCACAAGGGCGGAGGTGAAGATGAAGAGCGAGTACATCGTGCGCCGGCAGACTCCTGTGACCAAAACCAATGGCCAGGAGGTGGTGGACATATTCGCTGAGGCCGTGGCCAGGGCCGGGCCAGCCGGATACCTGAGAAAGACGGTAGGGGCGGAGGTGCTGGGAATGACCGCATGTCCCTGCGCCCAGGAGATCATGAAGGAGGAGGTTCGAGAGGAGCTGGCCAAATTGGGAATACCGGAAAAGCAGGCCTCCGATCTGGCCGATAGGCTTCCCATCGCCACCCATAATCAGCGTGGCCGGGGAAGCATATCCATTGAGGTTCGTGACCGTCGATGCGTATCCATAGACCGGATCATCAAGATCATAGAGGAGTCCATGAGCTCGAGGGTCTTCGGTCTGCTCAAACGTCCGGACGAGGCGGTGGTGGTGAAGAGAGCGCACAGCAATCCCAAGTTTGTGGAGGACTGCGTCAGGACCATGGCCCAGAAGCTGGTGGCGGCCTTCTCCGATCTTCCCGATGATGCCGCGGTCACATTAAAGCAGATCAATGAAGAGAGCATCCATCAGCATAATGCCTTTGCGGAGAGGACGGCCAAGATGGGCGAGCTGCGGGCGGAGCTGGCCGGTGTGAAAGGGAGCAGCTGAATGGAGGAGACGAAAATGATAGAGATCGAAAAGATAGCCGGACCTCTCCGGGAGCTTCTCCGAGAGAGGGAGATCATTGCCAGATGTGAGCTTCTGATTCGCACCTATGATATAGTCCGATCCGCCAATCTCAGCCAGGAGGAGGAGAAGGAGTTGGCGGCACAGATTGGACCGAGAATTGCACCGGGCATCTTTGCCAGCATAATGAGCAAAGAGCCAGTTTTCTTCAATTTGCCGGTTCTTGATACCTATACCCAGATGAACGGCCGCATCTTCCATTTTCTGCATACCAAAAAGTTCAGCCGACAGGACTTCGCCAATGCCTCCAGCAGGCTTCTGCGCTCTGTCCCTGCCCTTCGTGAGATGCTCATCGAATGCATGAAGTACAGACTAAAGCAGTTCATGTCCGATGCCGGTTATGCTCTAGAGGCCGAGAGCGGAGGGCATATGGCCTTCTCTGCGGAGAAAAGGAAGGCTGATGTCTATGCTGCGGCAAGCATAAGATCATTGAACATCGACGACTATAAGGTCGAGAATGGGGCAGACTGCATCATCCTGGTGCCCAGCAGCGAGAGCCTGGAGCCCTTTGTCCAGTTCTTCCGAGAGAAGGGAGAGCAGGCCGAGGAGAAAGGTCTCCAGATCTGGATAATGAATCTGGAGAAGGGAACCATTGATCCGTTTATCGGCTATACTACAGACCTTGATATCTATAACCAGTTTGACAATCCCCGCCTGGCGGAGATGGTCAGAAATAACTGGAGCCGGGGCAGCGGTCTTTAGTTCTTTTT
>CALMJN010000036.1 GCA_937864385.1 uncultured Methanosarcinales archaeon
CTCGCAAGTATTTTTTCTCCGCAGGGGTGAGCCGGTCGAAGCGCACACGGAAGAAACTTGCGTCCAACTCCTGGATGGCGAGTTCAGTTGCTGAAACTGCATCTGCCCGTGTAATGGGGGAAGTATCCGCACAGTGCCAGCTGTGTTTGCCCCATTCCTGAAGAAAGTAGGGATAGGCCTTGGTTTGAGCCAGAATTTCATCCAGCGCGCCCTCTTCATAATCCACGCCCAACTCCTTGGCGGGGATCACCAGAGCCCTTCGTGCCTCATCTTCGCTGAGAGGACCTATTTCAGGGTATTCAAACAATCGTTCCGCATAGGATTTGGCGCGGCCGGCGCGACCGACCAATTGAGGTAGCCCGGCACCAATGAGGGCAACAGGAAGCTGCAATTGCGCACATTTATGAAGCGCGGTAATGAGCGACGCAAACTGATCCTCTTCGACGTACTGCAACTCGTCGATAAAGAAAACGACTGCGGTTTTCTTTTCCTTGGCCGCACGCCCCAACTCCACAAAGAGATCGATCAGGTCATGCTCAAGATCAAGCTGGGCATGCCGGTGGAATATGATAATGCTGTCATAAAGGGCAATTTGACCTCAGAGTGGCTGCGCCTGCCGGCAAGGGCAATCGCTCGTCTGCCTGTTGAAGAGAAGATGCCGCCATCTGATGAGACTAAGCTGGCCAATAATTCCATTGTCATCAGAAACTGCATCATTGACGGCAGAGTGGATTTCAATAATACTTTATTTCAGAGGCAGGTCAGCTTTGTCAATACAATATTTCTAGAAAATGTCTCCTTCACCTACT
Source organism: uncultured Methanosarcinales archaeon (assembly GCA_937864385.1). Lineage (GTDB taxonomy): Archaea > Halobacteriota > Methanosarcinia > Methanotrichales > Methanotrichaceae > Methanothrix. The sequence continues at coordinate 810 of CALMJN010000036.1, forward strand.
CCACTTTTAATGGAGATGCGGCCTTTGCCAATTGCAGTTTTCTGAAGGTGGGAAGTCTAACGGGATCTAGCTTCAATGGAAAGGCAGATTTCTCCCAGAGTCATTTCAAATGGCCTGTATCCTTCATCCACACTCAATTTGGCAGCATTGCCGATTTCAGCCGGACCCAGTTCATCTCCGCTGTGTATCTCAGTGGCTGCCAATTCGGTGGTCCCACCGGCTTCATAGGAACTGTATTCGATGATTATGTAGAATTCTTTTCCAGCCAGTTTGCCGGCGAAGTCTTTTTTGACAGGACTTACTTTGGCGGAGATGCCAACTTCATAGAATCTTCCTTCAGCCAGGCGGCAGAGTTCAATAAGACGATTCTCAATAGTGAGGCCTCATTCGAAGGAGCCCACTTTGCCGGACCGACCAGGTTTTTGGGAGCCATCTTCAATGATACAGCAATCTTTGTCTCCGCACAGTTTGACGGAAACGCCTCATTTGAGCAGGCCCGGTTCAGGGATGAGTCTTTCTTTGCCCAGGCTAAGTTTAATGGGATAGCCGAGTTTGCAGATTGCGGCTTTCATGCAGTGACATCTTTCAGAGAATCCGACTTTCAAATCGATGCCACATTCCATAATACATCATTTCTGGGCCCATCGGATTTCACCGCGAGCCGATTCCAGGGATCGGTTGATTTTGGCGGCTCGCGGTTTATGGAAGATGCCGATTTCTGCAGCGTCAGCTTCAATGGTCCGGCGGACTTCAGCAGATCAACATTCTTAGAGAGAATCAATTTGCAGGATACCGAATTTAAAAAGAATGTGCACTTTGAGAGCTGCAGGATCAATACCCTTAACCTGACCAGATCGAGGTATGAATGGCTCTTTCTGCATTGGGATTCCGTAAATCATCTTGAAAAGGATGACCAGGCTCATCAAAAGCTCATAGACAATTATGAGCGACTGCAATGGGAGACAGATTCCTCGGAATGTCGTTTGGCCTGCTCTAATGAGACGGCAGCCGAACCGGCGATAGACTACTCCTGGATCATGGGATTGCTGGATATCGATAGGCTTGCAAAGGGATTCGCTTTGCTGCCTGACCGGGGCGCGGATATGGATGATGGGAATGCCTGGATTCTTTTATAATTTCATCTTTAATCAGAATTGTGGCTGCTGACTGGCGAAGACGGCAGCCATTTAGAGAACCATCCTATGCGATTCTAGGCATTAACGAACATATTTTTGAATTTTTATATTAAATTAGAAATTTATTTCATTCTATCGCAATATACAATAACCAGTGGGCTTGATTCAGTGAGCATGATCTGCCTGCGCTGCGGAGGATGCTGCCACAACCTCGACATCTTCGTAGTCAATCCGGATAGAATCCGAGAAGACGGCAGCATCGATCCTCATGATCCAGATAGCATGATCATGAAGCCTTCCGGGAAAAAATGCCCCCATCTCTTCTTTCAGGCAGGCCCGGATGGATCCAGTGCAGGGACGGCTGTCTGCTCCATCCATCATCTGCCCTGCTACCAGGGCAGCCCCTGCCAGCAGTTCGAGCAGATGGGGCGGGAGGATGATGTGTGCATGATGAGTGATTATTTCCGGAAGCTGGATAACAGGAAAAGAAGCAGACTGACATTATTTTAAATCCTGCTTCCTGAAGACATACTCCCCCTCCACATGCACCTCTTTTGGCAGACCCCCAAAGCGCGCCCCCAAGATCAGCTCCCCAATCTCCTCTTTCATCACCCGGACAATGCCCATGATGGACGATGTGGGCCGGGCGTTTACATCCAGCGCCCGGGGCTCCTCCCCCAGCACGAAGTCTATTCCCGCGTAGCCGCGGAGATTCAGCGCCTCCGAGGCCTTCTTTGCCTCGGCCCAGATCTCATCGGCACGGGGAGTCCTGTAGGGCACCTGGCTGCCCTGATACTTGGGCCCCTGGCCGGAGAAGTCCATGATCTGGCGGTTGATGGTCAGGGGCAAAAAGCCCTCCCGACCGAGGATGAAGCTGGCAGATAAGTGCAGCCCCTCGTGATAACGGGTGACGATCTCCCCCGGCCCGGCCCGGGCATAGGAGGTTATGCGTACCCCATCCGAGCCGCAGCCCGTGCGGGGCTTGACCACATAGCGCTGGCAGCCCTTTTCCACAGGATCGGGCTTCTCCACGATCTCGGCCACGGGCACTCCCGCCTGCGCCAGGGCCTTTGTGCAGAGCAGCTTGTCCGCCGCCAGGGCTGCGGCAGCAGGGCTTGACCCCAGGTTGACCATATTCCTCTCCAGCATCTCCAGCAGATGAGGCTGCATGCCGTCCGGGGCAATGAGCAGGCCGGCATCTGCTTCTCCTTCCAGGAGGAACTCGAAGTCCTCTTCCGTTCTGATGAGAACGGGCTGGCCTTCATCCAGCTCTGGCCCGCCGGTAGGATAAACGACATCATGCCCGCTCCGGGCAAAGCTTTTCACCAGTGCGGCCAGCATGGCCCGGCCCTCCAGCTCCACCGTGCCGCCCAGGCCGAGAGCGGAGGCATATTCTGCAACAAGGATCTTCATGGCAGCTCCTAAAAAGATTGCCGCCTGATCTACTTAAATCCCAGCTCTCTATCTCGCCGCTTCTGCAATTAGAGTGCGGCTTTTCTCAGACCGGGATCGATTGTTTTTTATCCATCCTTGATTCACTAACGTCTCAGGTTGATCATCAATGTCCGGCTACTGGGATCCGCATATTGAGCGCATGCCCCTTGAGGACCTGCATGCCCTGCAAGAGGACCGGCTCAAATCCGTGGTGCGCTATGTCTACGACCACTCCGCCTTCTACCGCCAGAGGTTCAAGGAAGCAGGCGTCGAGCCGGGCGACATCAAATCTTTAGCCGATGTCGCCAAGCTGCCCTTCACCAAGAAGGTAGACCTGAGGGATACCTATCCCACAGGCATGTTCAGCGCCCCCAAGAGCCAGGTGGTGCGCTACCACGTCTCCAGCGGCACCACCGGCAAGCCCACTGTGGTCGGCTACACCAAGGGCGACATAGAGACATGGTCCGAGTCCCTGGCCAGGGCTATGACCTCCATAGGGCTTGGGTCCGATGATGTGGTCCAGGTGGGATACGGCTACGGCCTATTCACCGGCGGGCTGGGGCTGCACTATGGTGCGGAGCGCATCGGCGCGGCAGTGCTGCCTGTCGGGACCGGCAACACCGAGCGGCAGATTGAGCTGATGCAGGACCTGGGCACAACGGCCATAGCCTGCACCCCCTCCTATTTCCTGCACATCATGGAGGTAGCGGAGAAGATGGGTGTCTCCATCAAGAACGACACC
>CALMJN010000037.1 GCA_937864385.1 uncultured Methanosarcinales archaeon
GTTGTCAGGACGGGAATGCCTAATGCATTTGCAACTGGCAGAAATAAGAATAATGCAGTGGTAGCAGTGACAACAAGCCTGCGGGATAAACTAAACGACAGCGAACTAGAAGCGGTGCTTGCTCATGAGCTGACCCACATCAAGAATAGGGATATGGCGATCATGACAATAGCCACCTTCCTTCCGTCTATTGCCCAGTTAGTAGTTCAGTGGCTTCCATTCTTTGGAGGAGGAGATGATGACCGCAATTCTGGAACCAGTTTTTTGATTGCTTTATTAGTATCTGTCATTGTGCTAATCTTAAGCACTATCCTCATCCGTACCCTCTCCCGTTACCGGGAGTTTGCCGCCGATAGGGGCGCGGCCATTATTACCGGCCAGCCCTCTCATCTCATATCCGCCCTGACCAAGATCAGTGGATCCAGGGTTCCCACGGAGGACCTGCGCCGGGTGGAGGGGCCGGTAAGCGCCCTGTTCATAACTCCCGCCCTCTCCGGCTCGTCATTGAGCAAGCTCTTCTCCACCCATCCCACCCTGGAAGCGAGAATCGATGCCCTGCAGAGGATAGAGATGGAGCTGGAGGCTTAGGATGGGCTTTCTGGACTCCCTCCTGGGAAAGACAAAACTGCCCGAGGCCAAGACGAATAAGCTCTTCGCCATATCCACCGCCGCGATCACCCTGGAGGCAAGCCTTGGCTACCGGCCGGATGGAGCGGCTGGGATCTGCATCAAGCCCATGGAGTCCTCCCATTATGAGACCGTCCGGCGGGAGATTGAGGAGCTCTTGGGCCTGAGCATGAGGGAGACCGGCACAGAGTACAAGCTTCAGAAGGATGAGTACAACTACCTCTGGGTGGTTCTCTCTGATCCGGACCTGGATGATCTGGTCAACGCCATACAGATGGTAGCTCAGATTCTGACCGAGCAGGGCTTTGGAATTCAGATACTGGCCGCAGTATATCGCTTCCGCGGCGAGGCGGTGATCTACTGGATTTATAATTTCAAGCAGGGAGCCTACTATCCCTTTGTGCCCCAGAGCGGCCGGCAGCGGGACACGGCGCGGGAGTTCCGGCTTAAAGCCCTGATGCAAAAAGAGATGCCGCTGGAGAAGGATGAGAGCCGGTGGTATCCCATGTGGGGCATGCCGCTTTAGCCAGTGGGGCCAGGGGCAAAAACTATCTGAATCCTGGGTATCCATTGCCGATTCATGTCAGCAGCAAAGAGCGGCCAGCACAGAAAGGACATCCGCCCGGGATTGACTGTGGATGTCATACTCAAGAAAGACCAGCGCACCGGCAAGAAAACGCGGGGCAAAGTTAAGGAGCTTCTCACCAATTCCTCCTTTCATCCTCACGGCATCAAGGTAAGGCTGGAGGACGGCCAGGTGGGAAGGGTGGCCGAGGTCATTGATTAACCTTTTATCTCTCCTGGCCTTTCAGAGCGATCATGGTAAAGGAAGTTCACGCCGCCCATATCCTGTGCAAGACGGAAAAGAAAGCCTTAGAGGTCAAAGAGAAGCTGGCCCAGGGAGGGCAGAGCTTTGCCGAGATGGCCAGAAAATACTCCCAGTGCCCCTCCGGGAAGAGCGAGGGAGACCTGGGATGGTTCGGCAAAGGCCGCATGGTACCTGAATTCGAGAAGGCCGCTTTCGAGGGTGAGAAGGGCAAGATCCTGGGCCCGGTGAAGACCCAGTTCGGCTATCATCTCATAAGGGTCTTAGACCGGAAGTGATGGGCTGAGACAGATCCCTAACTGCACATACTGCACCCATATGCTCTTCCGGATCTAAAATTTCCTTAATTCCTGGAAAGCAGATTTTTCGTTAGGCTACGGCCTTCCATACCATATCTTGGATGGGCAGGGAAAGACAAAAATAGCCAAAGATCGCAGCAGAAGGCCAAGATCGGAGAGGATGATGGAGCAGCTCATTGCCAACGGGATAATTTACGGCTGTATCATCGCCCTGGCAGCCATTGGCCTCTCCCTGGCTTACCGCATTCTGAACTTCGCCAACTTCGCCCATGGCGAGTTTCTGACTTTAGGCGCTTATTTCGCATTGTTCTTTGCCGCCAGCCTGGATCTTGGCTTCCTTTTTGCCTGCATCCTGGCCATAGCCGCCACCGCAGCCTTCGGCGTAGCTCTGGATCGGCTGGCCTGGAGGCCTATGCGCTCCTCCGGCGCCAACCGCACCGCCATCATGATCCTCTCCATTGGGGTGTCCATAGCTATTAGAAACGCTCTGATCATATTCTTCCGGCCCGATGCACTGAGGTTTCCTCTGCCGGTGAGCCAGGGGATAAACATCGGCGGCATGACTGTCACCTCACTTCAGGTCGAGGTGGTACTGATCGCCATCGCAGCCATGCTCCTGGTCCATGCACTCTTAAGCCGGAGCACTCTGGGAAAGAGCATGAGGGCTCTGGCGGACAATCCCGATCTGGCCAGGATATCGGGCATCAATGTGGACCGGGTCATAAGATGCACCTGGGCGGTGAGCATGGGCCTGGCCGCTCTGGCCGGAATTATGTACGGACTGATAACCCATCTCAATCCCAATATGGGATGGTCCATCATCCTGCCCATGTTTGCGGCGGCGATCCTGGGAGGCATAGGCAATGCCTACGGGGCCATGGCCGGGGGCATCATCATAGGCATATCCCAGGAGATCTCCACCGCCTTTCTGCCTGCCGAATACAAGATCGCAGTCAGCTTTTTGATCATGATCGCAGTTCTGCTCTTCCGGCCCCGGGGCCTTATGGGAGGGGGATAGGATGCTGGACTATCTGGTATCCATAGCTTTGACTGCCGGGATCTATGCCATATTTGCCCTGGGCCTCAATCTGCAATGGGGATATGCCGGCCTGCTCAACTTCGGGCATGTGGCCTTCATGGCCATGGGGGCCTATGTCACTGTTCTCCTGAGCATGAACGGCATTCCATTGCTGCCGGCAGTTTTGGCCGGCATGATCCTGGCCGGGGCGGCGGGGGCATTCCTGGGAATGGCAACTCTCCGGCTCCGGGAGGACTATCTGGCCATAGTCACCATCGGATTTTCCGAGATTCTGCGGTTCATCCTGCTCAACTGGTCCTCTTTGACCCGGGGCTCCTTCGGGCTTTTCGGCTATCCCCGTCCCTTTCAGGATCTGGTGGGGATAAGGGACTACAACCTCTTTTTGGCCGGATTGGTATTGGCAGTTCTGCTCCTGGTCTATATGCTCCTGGAGACTCTCGCCCGCTCTCCCTGGGGCAGGGTGCTCAAATCCATCAGGGACGACGAGGCGGTAGCCATATCTCTGGGCAAGAACGCTTTTTCATACAAGGTCCAGGCCCTGGCCCTGGGCTCGGCCATAGCTGCCCTGTCCGGTTCTCTTCTGGCCTTCTATCTGCAGTACATCAATCCCAATAACTTCCAGCCTATTGAGACCTTCTATGCCTGGATCATGGTCATAATGGGCGGAAGCGGCAACAACCGGGGAACGATTCTGGGAGCGCTGATTCTCTGGGGCTTCTTCAGCACCACCAGATTTATGGAAGGGTATCTATCCTTCAGCCCCACTGCATCCAGTGGGGCAAGAATGGTCTTGATAGGCCTGATCCTCATCGGCATGATGATGTTCCGGCCCCAGGGATTGCTGGGTAGAAAGGAGGAGCTGTCAATTGGCAAATGAGGTGCTCTCGGCAATCTCGGTTTGCAAGGGCTTCGGAGGCATTTTAGCCCTGGATCATTGCAGCATAAGGGTGGAGGAGGGAGATATCGTTGGCCTGATAGGACCCAACGGGGCGGGAAAAAGCACTCTTTTTGATGTCATCTCCGGCTTTCTACCGCCAGATGCAGGCAGCATAGTCTTCTCCGGCCGGGAGATCCTGGGACTGCCCGCCTATAAAATCGCCCGTCTGGGACTGGTCCGGACCTTCCAGATACCCCGATCTTTGATGAGGATGACTGTTCTCGAGAATATGATGCTGGGAGCCCAGGGGCAGGCTGGAGAGCGGCTTTATATACCCCTCATCCGCCGGCATAAGGTAATGGCCCAGGAAAAGGAGATCCGGGAAAAGGCGGAGGAGATACTGGAGTTCTTTGATCTGCGGCGTATGAGGGACGAGTATGCCGGATCGCTCTCCGGGGGACAGAAGAAGATGCTGGAGATGGCTCGGGCTCTCATGGCCGATCCCAGGCTGCTGCTTTTGGATGAGCCCTTTGCCGGAGTGAATCCCGCCCTGGCGGACAGGCTGATAGAGCGGATCAGGATACTGAAAGAGAAGGGCCTGTCCATAATCATAATTGAGCATGCCATACCCTATGTCCTGGCCCTCTCCGATGAGCTTTATGTTCTGAATAAGGGTCGAGTGCTGGCTTCAGGCCGGCCGGACGCCGTCATCTCCGACCGGAGGGTATTTGAGGCTTACCTGGGGGAGGGCGCTTGAATGCTCAGGCTTGAATCGGTTACGGCTGGATATACCGATGAGAACATCATCCATGAGGTCACTTTAGAGGTGGAGGAGGGGGAGATCGTCTCCATCATCGGCCCCAATGGCTCCGGAAAATCCACATTGATGAAGTCCGTATTCGGCCTGACCAGGATGAGGAGCGGAAGGGTCCGGTTCCAGGGGAAGGATGTCACAGGAAAGAGGCCTGACGAGCTGGTGCGCCTTGGATTAGCCTATGTGCCCCAGGAGAAGAATGTCTTCTCCAGCCTTACGGTCAAGGAGAACCTGGAGATGGGTGGCGTATCCCTGGCAGGAGAGATGGATGAGCGGCTGGAGAGCGTTCTGCAGCTCTTTCCTAAGCTCGCCGAACGCCTGGGCCAGAGGGCGGGGACGCTGAGCGGAGGGGAGCAGAAGATGCTGGCGGTGGGAAGAGCCATGGTCACCAGGCCCTCCCTGCTCATGCTGGATGAGCCCTCGGCAGCTCTCTCGCCCAAGGTCATGGGCCAGCTCTTCGCCGAGATCGAGGAGATAAACCGGAGGGGAGTGACTATATTGATGGTGGAGCAGAACGCCAGGAGGGCTCTGGCCATAAGCGACCGGGGCTATATCCTGGAGATGGGAAGAAACCGGTTCCAGGGGCCGGCCAAGAGCCTTCTGGACAATCCCGAGGTGTGCAGTTCATATCTGGGACGGAGATGAGGGTGCAGCTCCTGCCAAGGGCAAGAGTCTGTGCCAGCTATCAGACCTGCTTTCAAATCTTTAAGAGAATTTCTGGCAGACTTCTCTGAGAATCGGCCTTACTGCCTTACCATACGCCATCTGAAAAGATGTGTCTTAATTGGTCCACTATTTATATGCAGAGCCAGGTGCCAGCCAGTTCATTTTTAATATTGGGGTTTTATAATCTTGACATCGGAGGGGCGAGTCACCTCGATCTCTTCCCGACCTTGATAGTCCTTCTGCATACCCCTTACCCATAATCGATCTCCTCTTTTCAAGCCTCCCAATATCTTCTCAGCTCCCGCCTGGCGGGTGATGAATATAGGAAGGGAGGTGGAATCGATGGTTACCAGAATATGCCCTCCGCTCTTGGTGGGCTTTACCTCCTTAACCAATCCCTCCGCCAATGTCGATATCCCTGAATCGTATCTTTCAGGAAGAGGAGAAGCAGAGACGCTATCATTTCGGCCGTCGTCCGGAGCAAAAGCCCAGAAGGCCACAGCCAGAGATCCCATAGCCATGAGAAGGAGAACCAAGACCATCTTCTCCTCTCTTTGCATCATCATGAAGATCGCCCTGCAGCAGAGCCCGATCTGTACCTCAAGCCCCTGTTTACATGCAAAAAAATATTATTACTTCTTCTCTTCGGTCTTGGCCCCGAAGCGCTCGCTGAAAGCGTGGGCGCGCGATCCGCCCAGGGCACCGGCCAGCTGAAAGACGGCGAACAGGACGCCGAACCAGCCCACGCCGATGCCGAGTTCCTTATAGAGCAGGAAATAGGCCCAGAGCGCGGTCAGCTGGCTGGCCATGAGCGCTCCGCAGGCCAGGATCAGCGGCCGGATGTGGGGCTGGCTCAGGCAGCGGCGGCAGATGCGCAGGATGTCGAGCATGGGATTTGCGGAACGCCGCGCCTCGCGCTCCGGCGAGGTCATCCGGTAAGTGATGACCTCCTGCAGTCCCAGGTTGACCAGCAGGTTGCGCAACTGCTCTTCCTGTTCCAGCGTTGGGTTTCCGAGCTGGGGCGGCAGGCTGTCGCTGATCCTTGTTTCTGGGATCCGGTCATAGCCGTAGATGCGGGCGATCTCCTCCATCAGATCAGCGACGCCGGTGATGCCTTCGCCAATGTCCAGGCGATGGTCGGGGGTGGTGGCGCGCACAATTTGACCTTCGACCTGCGCCTTGAATTCGAGCCGTTGCAGGATCTCGCCGATTTCCTGCGGGGTTAGCTGAATACCCAGCCAGCGTTGCACGTCTGCCGGGGTGACTTCTACCACCGGATCCTCGGGTGGTAGAGGGTAGTTATCCACC
>CALMJN010000038.1 GCA_937864385.1 uncultured Methanosarcinales archaeon
AGATAGTATTAGCCCATGAAGAGAGAGTCAGCCTGTCAGCGGGAGAGGGCATGGCCGGGATCCCCGGCAGCCTCTGCTACGCTTATGGCAGCATTGCTTTTGTCATTTATCCTGTTGCCTTCCTCAGCTCTTGCCTATGATTTTGCCGGAAGAGTGGAGAGGGTCTCTGAGCCGAACATCATGTGGGTGAATGTAACCCAGCCAGGAACATATGGTCTGCAGGCCACTGTAGAAGTCCTCCTGGATGGGCCACTGGAGGCTCTGGCTTATTTCCGGGGCAAGGATCTGCAGTTCGAGATCCAGGGACATGATATACTGGGAAGGCCGATCTGCAAGGCTTATCTGGAGGAGACCAATATAAGGGATGTCTACTACTGCATTTTATATCCTGTGGAATGCAGCTATCGGAAAAATGCCCCCGCCTTGGGCTATGATTGGAGGTATAGTTGCGACCATCCACGCCTCTCGCCCTGGGGCAGGTGCGGGAATTTTTCTCCTGGCGGAAACTGTTGCCCTCAGGGATACTACCGCTACTATGACTATCCCTGGCTCTCTTTTATCTGAGTGAGGGGAATAGAAGCTGTGGATTGTGTAAGAAGGAGGGAGGCAAAAGTCTTCAGTAGGAGGATAGATGGTCGCCGACCTTTGCCAAGTTCAATACGTCAATCGTCGTATTTAAGGCTTTCGTTTTATTGTTTTAATTGCCTTCAGGAATAAAGCCGGCTCCAGAGGCATGGGCTGGTTTGGCCAGGGGATTTTTAAGATCCCCCTATTTTGCCAACAGGCCGACGATGATGATGGTGATTATGCCCACGATAATCATCTGTATGCCGGATACCACCGGCCTCTCATCGCTGATGCGCGCCAAAAAGATCCCCAGGGTGAATAGGACCGCGAGCCCGAGGATGAGTGAGGCATAAAATGCCCATTGCATGCTGATCTCGGGAACGAAGAAATAGGGCATGACTAAAATGGCGGCGCTAAGAGCCGGGCTGATGCCGTCCACCACGGCCACGATGATGGAGGCAAACCGCGTGGCCCGGGCATAATTGGTGTTGTTTAGGTTCTTGAGCATGGCCATCTCAAGCTTTCGCAGATCCCTCTTCCTCTCCGCTCTCTCCGCCAGGTAGGCGCCGCTTATGCCGGATATGCCCATGGCCAGGGCTCCGGCAAATCCGGCGGTGATGATGATATGGGGGTCTGAGACGCCGGAAAAGTGGGCTCCGATGACCACGCCCATGATCGTCAGGGCTCCGTCGAAGGCGTTCATCACGAAGAGACGCCTGGCTATCTCATAGGCCCGGCTGGTCTTTAGATACTCCCGATAACGATCTATTCTCCTGCGCATGAGCTACTTGATGAGGCTCTTTCCGGTCATGGCCGGGGGCTGGTCGATATAGAGGAGCTTCAGTGCCGTGGGGGCGATGTCGGCAAGGATTCCGTCCTCACGCAGTTCGATTCGTTCGCCGCCATAGCCGCCAGCGCCTCCTTGCATTATCAAAGAGAAGGGCACGGGACTGGTGGTATGGGCGGTGTGGGGCTGGCCGCTCTTCTCATCCCTCATCTTCTCTGCATTGCCGTGGTCGGCTGTGAGCAATGCCGCGCCTCCCTTCTCCAGGATCTTGTCCACCACCGCCCCCACGCATCCGTCCACCACCTCTACAGCTTTCACGGCGGCATCGAATATGCCGGTGTGCCCCACCATGTCCGGATTGGCGAAATTTAGCACAATCAGGTCGTACATATCCCCCTCCAGGCGGGAGATGACTTCATCTCTGACCAAAAACGCGCTCATCTCCGGCTGAAGGTCGTAAGTGGCCACCTTGGGCGAGGGTATGAGACAGCGGTCCTCGCCGGGATTGGCAGTCTCCTGCCCGCCGTTGAAGAAGTAGGTGACGTGGGCATACTTTTCCGTCTCAGCTATGCGCAGCTGCTTCAGCCCGGCCCGGCTGATGACCTGGCCCAGGGTATCCTCCAGATTTTGGGCGGGAAAGGCCACCGGCACTTTCAGGGTGGCGTCGTACTGGGTCATGCAGGTGTAATGAACCCTCATGGGCCGGGTGGCAAATTCCCTGAAATCCCGGTCTACAAAGGCCCTGGTGATCTCCCGGGCCCGGTCGGGACGGAAGTTAAAGAAGATGATGCTGTCGTTATCCTGAACCAGCCCCCGGCCATCCACCAGAGTGGGCTGGAGAAATTCATCGTTCTCTCCCCGGGCGTAGCCCTTCTCAACCGCCTCAACCGCCGAGACGGCGGCATGGCCAGCCCCATCGGTCAGGCAGCGGTAGGCCTTCTCCACCCTCTCCCAGCGTCTATCCCGGTCCATGGCGAAGTAGCGGCCGGAGACTGTAGCCACCCGGCCGGTGCCGATGCGGGAGATCTTCTCTTCCAGCTCCCGGATGTAGGTGAGGGCGCTTCGGGGGGGAACATCCCTGCCATCCAGGATGGCATGGACATAAACTTGCTCAAGGCCCATCTTTGCCGCCATCTCCAGGAGGGCAAAGAGATGGGTTATGTGGCTGTGCACGCCGCCGTCGGAGAGAAGGCCGATAAGATGCAGATTTGCCTCTTTTGCCTTTTGCATAGCCCCCAGAAGGACGGGATTTTCCGCCAGGGAGCCATCCTCCACCGCCAGGCTGATCCTGGTATAATCCTGGTAGACGATCCTGCCTCCGCCGATGTTGAGGTGGCCCACCTCGGAGTTGCCCATCTGGCCGCGGGGCAGGCCCACCGCCAGGCCGGAGGCGGCCAGGGTGGTGGTGGGGTAGTTTTTCCAGAATCGCTCCAGGTTGGGCTTTTTTGCCCTGGCCACGGCATTGTACTCTTCTTTAGAGCTGATGCCAAAGCCGTCCATGATTATGATCGCTAAGGGCTTCATCTCAAAATGGAAATGGTTGCCGCGGATATATTAGATCTGCGTCGAAAAATGCCTTGAGGGCGTAAGGATGAGCATGAACGCACTTCTCGCCTGCATCGCAGAAGAACAAGCTGAGCCCAGATCGACTGGTAGAATCTTCCAGAGACCGGCAGGAAAAAAGTTCCTCTTGCATTCTCTTCATTAATCAATCTCCAGACGCAGATTTTTGCATCCTCTCAACAATTTCGATCTGATTTTCACTAGGGCTAAATGGCTTTCAGAGCAGGGCATTTAGGTGTATCCATCCATGACATATCTTTTCCAATAACTAATTCTTGCATTCTTGCATTGTGGGTATTTGTCATAGGAATAAGGCAATACTGGAATCCATGTATCTCGGCCAGGGCCTTTACTTCATATGCATTATCATAAGTAATCAGAAAGTCGCCTTTTATGGAATCGCATATTTTGAATAACTCCTCATGATTG
>CALMJN010000039.1 GCA_937864385.1 uncultured Methanosarcinales archaeon
CCGGTGGTGGTCGCATCCACGCAGGCGAGCCCGTGGCGGATGCGCAGCCCGATTCCCAACCCGTCGATGTGGCGCACGGTGGCCTGCTGGCCCTCCTGCTGCAGGCTGCGCACGGCGCACTCCGCGGCGTCCGCGGGCGCCGTCGTGTCCAGCTCGACCGTGAAGCTGTCGTCCCCGAGCACGATGCGGCGCGCGAGCGCGCAGGCCGTCTCGCACCACGTGCGGCTCTGCTGCCAGGTCAACCCCGCTTCATGCAGTACCACCCAGATCGTGTAAGTGCTCACACCTGGCAGTCCATCCGCTGCCGTGCGCAGCGCATGCTGCAAGCTGCTCAGCGACCACGTCGCCGTGCCATCCTGCTCTCGATCGGGTGTGCGCCGCGTTTCCTGCAGAATGCGTTCGCGTTGCGTAGCCGTGTAGAGGGGCACCGGCCCGCCCCCGTGCCGTGGTTCGATTGCGGCCAGTCCCTCAGCGTTGAAGCGGGCCACCAAGCGCGCCACGGCATCGTTCGACTTGCGCCCGGCAGCCTCCGCAGCTCCTTGATCCATCCTGATAATGGGCATTGGCATTGGACCAGGGGACGATCATCTTCTTGACTCTGTAAAAGCCGGCCAGATTATCCAGCCAGCCGCCACAGCAGGCGGCATTGCTCCCGCAGCCGCCGTTATAGTTCGAGTCCAGGAACTGCACGGAGAAGCGATCGGACTGTTTCATCTGCCGGGCATAATCTATCTCCATAACCCCGGTGCCGGCCCAGGCCCAGCAGTTGCCGCAGACTCCCTGATCCCTCTCGGAGGCATTGTACTTGAGCCGGTCCAGAAGGCTGATGGAGCTGGGCGGCGCAGCTGCCATCATGTCTATGGTCTCCGGAGCGATGACTGCTTTAGGCGAGGCGCTGTACTGGCTGGCCCATAAGGCCACCTCCTCCGGAGCAGGGCGCATGAGGGGATGCGCTACAAGGGTTTGGGCGGCCGGAAGACGGCTGGGAGGGAGAAATCCGAAGTCGAGGCCGGAGCCGGGCCTGTCGGTCAGGTTGACCTCATAGTACCCTCTGCCCGGTGCGGTCTGGCTGCTTTCTGCCACCGGCCCGGCCTCCAGGCTGTAGACGCCCGGCGAGAGGTTGGGGAATAAATAATGGCCGGACTGGTCGGTAAGGGCACTGGCCTGGAGCAGGCCGCCCTGCATCAGCCGGACGGTCACATTGGCGAGGCCTGTCTCATTGGCGGAGAAAAATCTGTCTCCATCGCCGTCCAGGTATGCAGTGCCCTCCAGGGAGAGGAGGGCATCATCCGCGGAGGGCGAGAGATCATCTGAGGGCGAGGCGGAAGAAAATGATATAATCAATATCTGCAAGATGATGAGCAGAGATAGCTTTCCCGGCATCATTCTAACACACCAAATATATTAAGTGTGATTAAGAATATAAATCTTTGGAATTTTTCGGAGGAGGAGCAAGGGCTTTTTGTCCGGCTCCGGCCAGGCAAAAAGAGCGGCTATGGTTGGCCGCTTCTATTCAGACTGGCTTAAATATTTCTTCACCGCCCGGGTCACATCCTCAGTTCGGAAGCTGCCGCCCAGGTCGGGAGTGAGCACTTTAGCCTCCAGGCTCTTTTGAACTGCCTCCTCCATGCGACGGGCCGTCTCCCGCTCTCCCAGCCATTCCATCATCATCGCCGCGCTTCTTATGGCTCCAATGGGATTGGCTATGCCCTGGCCGGCGATGTCCGGGGCGCTGCCGTGAATGGGCTCGAAGAGGGCCCTGCTCCGGCCCAGGTTGGCGCTGGCGCACAGGCCCAGGCTTCCCAGAATGCCTGCCGCCTCATCGCTGAGGATGTCTCCGAAGAGATTGGTGGTGACCATGACATCAAAACGCCTGGGATTGCGGACCAGATTGTAGGCGGCGGCATCAACCAGCATATCCTCATAGGCTACAGCCCGCCGCTCGGCGGTCCGGCGGCAGCTCTCCAGAAAAAGCAGGTCGCTTTTGAGCACATTGGACTTGTGGATTATGGTCAGCTTTCTCCTGCCTGCGGCCAGATCGCAGGCCTTCTCTGCAATCCTCTCCGAGCCGCGCCGGGTGACTATCCTTATTGTGCGCGACTCATCCTGTCCCAGCTCCTCCAATCCGGAATACAGGCCCTCGGTGTTCTCCCGCACGATGATGAAATCCAGGTCGCGGCTGCGGAAGGGCCGGATGTTGGCATAGAGGTCCAGCTCTCGTCGAATGCGCAGCAGAACGCTCCTGTAATTGGGATCGGATGGAGTAGTGATAGCCCCAAAGAGAATGCAGTCGCAATCCTTGATCGTCTCCATATCCTCGTCGCTCATGGCGAGACCGGTCCTCTTCCAGCGGCCGAGGCCAATCTCCAGATGGACCTGCTCAAAGACTGCTCCTGCTGCTTCTAGCACCTCCAGAGCGCTTTGCACCACCTCCGGGCCTATGCCGTCTCCCGGTATCACTGCGATCTTCTTAGATCCTCTACCAGACACCTTACAGCCTCCGCTATTTTATACGGGCCGTCTCCCCAGTGCACCGCCATTCCCGACTGGCCGTTCTTGGCCGTCCTGCCCCGTCGCTCCGATCGGCAGCAACGGGTGAGGAAGGGCCTCTCTGGCCGGAGAGCCTCCTCCTGGCAGTGCAAGGGGCAGATATTGATGAAATCATATTCCCGATCAGGATACTTGCTCAAGAAGATCTCCCGGGACACCTCGCAGCCCACAATGCGGGGGCGCGGATGCGCCACGGGATCGGCATCCAACGTGGGAGAAAGGCCGGAGGCCCGGCAGGGGTAGTATGCCCCCTCAGCCGAGAACTGACGCAGGTCCAGGATGCGGGGCAGGAAGCGAACTGCCAGATCGCCCAACATGCCACAGGCCTCCAGCCTCTGAAGAGAGTAAACCAGCCAGGGCGGATCGGGAGGTGAGACATCCAGGACCTCGATCTCCAGGATCGCCGACGGATCGGGATCCTTGACAAAGGTGATGTGCTCGTCAGGCCCCTGGAAGACCACAGTATTGGCCTTGCCGCTGCGGCATATCTCTCCTGCCAGATCTATAAGCAGGGTGCGGTTTCTGGTGTCGACGATTTCAGGATAAAACTCAATATCTTTGCCGCTGGCCAAAAGATGCAGCGCAGCGACCTCCCTCAGGAAGCCGCTGCCCTGGCTTTCCACCCTATAAAGGCTGGGGCCATCCCGGCTGATGAGATACTCTGTGGAGAAGTAAACCGGCTCGCCCCTGCCCTCGCGGTCCTTGATCCCCACGAACTTGTAGTCCTGCGGAAAGATCATGCCAACCCTTTCTCTTTTCTGCGGTGGGCCACCAGGCCGCCGTCATCCAGGATTGCTCTCAGAAAATCGGGAAGGCGGCTGCCCTGATAGGTTTTATCACCCACCCTCACCAGCCCCTCCGCCAGGTCCACCTCCACTGTGTCCCCTTTCTGGCAGACCACATCGGCCTCAATCAAAGCCAGGCCCACATTTATGGCATTTCTATAGAAGATGCGGGCAAAGGATCGGGCCACCACTGCCGCCACACCAGCGCCCTTCAAAGCCAGCGGAGCCTGCTCCCGGGAGGAGCCGCAGCCGAAGTTCCTGCCGGCCACGATAACATCGCCCTGCTGCACCAGGCGGGCAAATTCCGGATCGCAGCCCTCCATGGCATGCTCCGCCCAGAGCCGGGGATCCTTGGTGCGCAGATACTTGCCGGGAATGATCACATCAGTGTCAATGTCGTCTCCGTAGACCCAAGCCTTGCCCCTGATCATGCATACTGAATCTGTCAATGGAGGCATAATATACTTTGCATGGACTAGACGACCGGTTGAGCCTGCTCTTCCTGCCGCTGCAGCTTGTAGGCAATGCAGGCTGAAAATCAAAATCTGCTAATCTACAGCGTCTC
>CALMJN010000040.1 GCA_937864385.1 uncultured Methanosarcinales archaeon
GGCCGTATTGGATCCGTCCACTGCGAAGATCTCTCCGGCAAAATCTCGCGGCTCCACCACTGCGAAGTCGCGGCTTTGCACACCAGTCTTTGTAAGATATTGGTCAATTTCGTTCAGGGAGATATGATCGCGGATCAGTTCAGCAACCATTGACAAGCGTCTCTCTTCTCCCATCCTCCAAACCTCAAATCTGCCCTCTCACCTGAAAGTCGATCACCACATTGTGCCGGCGCGGCGCATAGCTTCTCACTATCCCCCGGTAGAGCACCTCTGTCTCCGCTCCCAGGCTATCCGCTGCCTTTCTTATCAGGGCCTCGTCCCTGTAGAGATCGTCCTCGGGAGATATGCAGTAGTAATGCACCACTCCCCCCGATTTTGCCGCCCGCATGGCCGGGACGAGGAAGGAGGAGGCGCTATGGGGAAGGTTCATGATCACATGGTCCGCCCGGCCCACATAGCGAAGAGCCAGTTCGGCTGCGTCTCCCTCCAGGATTTCTATGTTCTGAACCCTATTAAGAAGGGCATTCTCCTTCAGGCATCTTATCGCCAGGGGGTTCTTGTCCATGGCCACAACCTGGGCCCCCTTTTTGGCCAAAAGCAGGGAGAAGGGCCCCACCCCGGCGAACATGTCCAAAACGAAATCGCCCGGCTTGACAAGCTTTGCGATGCGCAGCCTCTCCGTACCCAGCCGCTCGGTGAAATAAGCGCCCTCCAGGTCCACCCTGTAGCGAAGGCCGTGCTCCTTGTGAATGGTTGATGTCCGGACCTCGCCGGCTATATGCCGGAATCGTCGGGTGCGAAACTCTCCCTCCACATCGGAGACGGGAGCTATGACCGCCTTGATCCCCTTGCTGGTGGCCATTAGGGCCGCGGCCACGGCCTCGGCATCAGCCTCCTCCACCAGGGCGATGTCTCCCACCACCTCAAAGCTGGGCCGGTAGCCCAGGATGTCCTCCGGCGTTGCTGGCCGCTCCTCGGGCGGAAAATCGATCTGTACCGGCTCAAAGGCAGCGATCTGTTCGAGATTATTGCTGCGGGCGGCGTCCATATCAAGGACCGGCAAATAGACATGGGTTTCATCGGAGCGGATCTTGCGGCTGCGATCCAGGAGGCCGCTCTCGGCCAGGGCCTTTCGCATCCGCTCACCATATTCTCTCTCCACCCGCAAACCCAGGGATTTTTCCGCCATCCTGGGGAGAATGGAGCGGACAACTATTAAAAGGTCTATCCGTAATGGAGGTTGGAT
>CALMJN010000041.1 GCA_937864385.1 uncultured Methanosarcinales archaeon
CAGGTCGGCCATCCAGGAGGTGGAGGTTATGCGCGGATCGGCCACGATCACCGTTGCTCCGCTGTCCTTTGCCTTCTGGGCCCAGCGGGAGACGATGGGATGAGCCTCGGTGAAGTTGGTGCCTATGGCCAGGATGCAACGGGAGTTCTCCAGGTCGATGAGATTGTTGGTCATGGCTCCCGTGCCCAGCACCGCGCCGAGGCCAACTACCGTGGGGGAGTGGCAGAGGCGGGCGCAGTTGTCCACATGGGGCGAGCCCAGCAGGCGGGCCAGCTTTTGCATCAGATAGTTTTCTTCATTGTTGCATCTTGAGGAGGCCAGGAATCCCACCGATTTGGGGCCGTGCTTTTTGATATTGCGGGCGAGACCATTTGCAGCCATATCCAGCGCCTCATCCCAGGAGATCCGGATAAACTCCCCGCCCGCTTTTTTCAGGGGGTACTTGAGCCGCTCCTCGTGGTTCAGGACCTCAAGGACGGCATTGCCCTTGGGACAGAGGGCACCCTCGCATGTGGGGTGGTCGGTCATATACTCAAGGCCTATTGCTTTGCCCTTCTCCACTTTCAGATACATGCCGCAGCCAACCGCACAGTAGGGGCAAATCGACGGTACCAGTTTGCTTGACAATTCCAGTCCTCCCAAGGCAAGCCGGAGAATGATGTCGAAAGATCGACATTCCCTTCGGCTTATGATCTCTGCCGCCATATTGTTTCCGGCCTGGATTTAAGAATGTTTTGCATCAAAGCTGGCAAAGGGCCAAAAAGTGAATGATGCCGCAAATCAATTGGGGGCAAGATGGCGGACGGCAGGCCAATTCAGCCAGCCTCATCGCTCTCCCGGGAAAGACGATAGAAGGCCAATTTAGAATTTAATCAGGCGATCTTCTCTATCCTTATGGCGCATGCCTTGTACTCCGGCGTCCTGGCCTGAGGGTCCAGGGCGGCATTGGTGAGAAGATTGGTGAGCACATCCCGGTAGTGGAAGGACAAAAAAGCTACGCCGTGCAGTGATTTATCGGTGACCCTGGCTTTGGTTTTGACCTCACCCCGCCGGGATTTAACCAGAACAGTCTCTCCGTCTAGAATCCCCAGCTCTCCGGCATCTGCAGGGCTGATCTCAATGGCCTCCTCCGGCCAGACCCACATTATCCCGCTGGAGCGCCGGGTCATGGAGCCGCAGTTATAATGCTCTCTCCTCCTGCCGGTGGTGAGAATGAGGGGATATTCCGGATCTGGCTGCTCGGCAGGCAACTTATGCCGGACGGCATTGAATTTTCCCAGGCCGCAGCTGAAGCACTCCGCATGAAGAGTCTCTGTTCCCGGGTGGTCCGGACTGGGGCAGGGCCACTGCAGCCCGCCGTCATCCAGGCGATCGAACCTCACTCCGGCAAACATCGGAGCCAGGGAGGCGATCTCATCCATGATCTCTGAGGGATGGCTGTAATTCATGGGATAGCCCATCCGCTGGGAAATATGGCATATCGTCTGCCAGTTCTCCTGGCCACAGAGTGCAGGTATCGCTTTGCGCACCCTCTGAATGCGCCGCTCACCATTGGTGAATGTCCCGTCGCATTCGGCAAAGCTGGCCGCGGGCAGGATCACATCAGCATATTCTGTGGTCTCAGTGGGGAATATCTCCTGCACCACCAAAAAGTCCAGGCTCTCCAGAGTTGATCTCACCCGGTTGGTATCGGGCTCGGTATGGGCGGGATCTTCTCCCAGAATGTAAAGCCCGCGGATCTCCTTTCCGGGATTGTTTTCCATCATCTGGGTGGAGGTCTGGCCGGGAAGGGAAGGCAGGAGAGCCCTCCAGGCCTCCTGAAACTTAAACTGAACAGCTGGATCGTTGACCGGCTGGTAGCCGACGTGGACATTGGGAAGGGCGCCCATATCGCAGGCCCCCTGGACGTTGTTCTGACCGCGCAGGGGCATTACCCCCGTTGAAGGGCGGCCAACATTGCCGGTGAGCATTGCCAGGTTGCCCAGGGACATCACATTGGCAGTTCCAGTGGTGTGCTCGGTCATTCCCAGGCCGTAGATGATCATGGCCTTATCGGCCTCTGCATAGATCCGGGCGGCCTCGATGATATCTTTGACTGCCACGCCGGTGATCTCGGATGCCCTTTCAGGCGGATACTCCTCGACCGCTTTTTGCAGCTCCTCAAAGCCCACAGTTCGCCGGTCTATGAACTCCCGGTCCTCGAGACCCTCTCTGAGGATCACATTCATCATGGCATTGATCAAAGCAATGCTGGTTCCCGGTTTCTGGTCGAGCCAGACGGAGGCCAGGCTGACCAGCTCGATCTTGCGGGGATCGGCGACGATTATCTTTGCCCCATTTCTGGCTGCCTTGATTATCTTCAGGCTGACTACGGGATGGGCCTCGGTGGTATTGGAGCCGATGATGAAAAGAACATTGGCGTCTTCAATCTGGTCGAAGGAGTTGGTGGCCGCTCCGCTGCCAAAGCAGGCCGCCAGCCCGGTCACGGATGGAGCATGACAGACCCGGGCGCAGTTGTCCACGTTGTTGGTGCCGAAGACGGCTCGAGCCAGCTTTTGCACCAGATAGTTCTCCTCATTGGTGCAGCGGGAGGAGGAGAGCGCTCCCAGGGCATCCGGGCCGTATTTCTCTTTGACCTCGGTGAACCTCCGGGCTACCAGCTCTAGGGCCTCGTCCCAGGATGCCGGCTCAAATTTGCCGTTCCTTTTTATCAGAGGGGTGGTGATGCGGTCGGGATGGTGGACGATCTCCTCCAGGCCAAAGTGGCCTTTGACGCAGGCCTGGCCCCGGTTTACTGCTCCCTCCCGGCTCGGCGTGACGGAGATGATTTTGTCTTCAAAGATCTGCAGCTCCAGGCTGCAGCCTACGCCGCAGTAGGGGCAGATAGTAACCACGGCCCTGTCGGGCCGGATCCATTTCTCCGAGCGGGCGAAGAGAGCACCGGTGGGGCAGGCGTCAACACACGCTCCGCAGAACTTGCAGTCTGCCTCCTGCAGAGACTCGGGGCCTATCCAGTGGTTGCGGTGGAAATCGGGATTTATGGATAAGATGCCGAGGCCTCGCACCTCGTCGCACATTCTCACGCACCGGCCGCACATGATGCAGAGATTGTAGTTGCGATCGAAGAAAGGCTCTCTCAACACGGGCAGATTCCTGAATGTGATATCATATCTTATGCCCTTCAGGCCGACATAGAGCACCGCCTCCTGCAGCTCGCACATTCCATCCTGGGGGCAGTACTTGCATCCCACGGTCACCGGAAGCCGCCTCATGCACTCCCGCAGGTCTGTGCACTCGTCCTTTCTCTCGCAGAAGAGGCAGCTGGTGGGATGGTTGGTCAGAGCCAAAAGCATCTCCAGGGTGTGTCGCCTCATCTCCTGCAGCTCTT
>CALMJN010000042.1 GCA_937864385.1 uncultured Methanosarcinales archaeon
AATCGAAGCTGTGGCCAGGGATGCCGAGCATCCGGAGGGCACAGTGCCCCAGAGTGCCAGCTTCGAGATCGTACTGCCGCCCAACCAGCCTCCGGCTTTGAGCAGCCTGCTGCCGGACATAGAGAGCCCACAGGAGACGGGCACTGCCGTCACCTGGACCGCAACGGCTTCGGATGCGGAGAACGATCCGCTCCAGTTCCAGTTCTCCCTGGACGGCAATGTGGTCCAGGAATGGTCGGATAGCCCAACCTGGAGCTGGACTGCCGATCAGGTCGGAACGCATACAATCGAAGCTGTGGCCAGGGATGCCGAGCATCCGGAGGGCACAGTGCCCCAGAGTGCCAGCTTCGAGATCGTACTGCAGCCCAACCAGCCTCCGGCTTTGAGCAGCCTGCTGCCGGATAAAGAGAGCCCACAGGAGACGGGCACTGCCGTCACCTGGACCGCATCCGCTAATGATGCCGAGAGCGATCCGCTCCAGTACCAGTTCTCTCTGGACGGAAGTGTGGTCCAGGAATGGTCGGATAGCCCAACCTGGAGCTGGACCGCGGATCAGGTCGGTGAGTTTGCAATTTCCGTCCAGGCAAGAGACAGCCATCATGAGGAGGCGCAGGGAGAGGCAGGAAACCTGAGCCGCGAATTCACCATAATTGCTCCCGCACCAGTGATCGAGGAAGAGGAAGCGCCCATTGCAGGGGAGAACGAAACTGAAAATGAGACTGAACTCGAGCAGCCACTCAATGAAACCGAACTGATGCCCATTGCCCCTCCTGTATCCGAGGAGAACGTAACCGCATCGCAGCAGGAGAATGAGACTGCCGGGGAGCCCCTCTCCAATTTGACCAATGAAACCGAATTGCTGACTCCATCACCAGAGACGGTTGTGCCTGAGGAAGAAAACCTGACCATCCCGGTGTCGGAGGAGAATGTCACCGCAGTCGAGCCTGCCAATGAGACCGAGGCAGCCAAGACCGAGCCGGTGGCGGTCAATCAAACACCGGTTCTGAATTCGCTCACCGCAGATCTATCCAGCCCTCAGGTTCCGGGAAGCAGCATAACCTGGACTGCTGATGCATCCGACGCCGAGAATGACTCTCTGAGCTACCGCTTCTATCAGAGCGGCCCGGGCACCGGTGGAGAATGGCAGATGGCCTCTGACTGG
The DNA here is from genome assembly GCA_937864385.1 of uncultured Methanosarcinales archaeon. GTDB lineage: Archaea > Halobacteriota > Methanosarcinia > Methanotrichales > Methanotrichaceae > Methanothrix. The sequence goes on from CALMJN010000042.1 coordinate 1,163, forward strand.
AGCGCCTCCAATTCCTGGACCCAGAAGACAACTTCAGCCGATGCCGGCGAAAACCAGGTCAAGGTCCAGATCAGGGACGGCAATCACGCTGCAGAGGACGGCTATGACAGCGAGGCCACAGCACTTTTCACCATCAGCGAGCTGCTCCTGAATATATCCGGCATGGCCTACCAGGACAAGAACGGCAACAACATCCTGGATGAGGGAGAGGGCCTGGCCGGCTGGACTATAAAGCTTACCAAGCCTGACGGCAGCGAGCTATCCGCCCTGACCGGATCCGATGGAGCTTACCGCTTTGAGCAGCTCAAAGCAGGAAGCTATAAGGTCGCCCAGGATACGCCGTCCGGATGGAGCGTCGAGCCGGCCGGCGGTTCTTATGATGTAGATCTGCAGGGCGCTGATGCTACCGATAGGAACTTCATCAGCAAGCTCTCCGCCTTCAGCGTATCCGGCATGAAGTACAACGACCTGGACGGCAACGGCATCAATGACGGCGAACCGGGAATGGATGGCTGGACAGTAAAGCTATCCGGTACGACACTCGACAATCAGGCGGTGGAAAAGGAGATGGCCACCGGCGCAGATGGCTCATATAAATTCGAGGGCCTCTCTCCCGGCACTTATACTGTGTCCGAGGTGGAGCAGTCCGGCTGGACGAGAACCGCTCCCGCCGAGGGCTCTCATACCGTCAGCCTCTCCGATGCCGATGTAACCGGCAAGGACTTCGGAAACCATGGCTCATGGTCCATATCGGGAAGCGTATTCCTGGACAGCAATGGCAATGGTGCCAGAGATGGAGAGGAAGCGGGCCGGGCAGGCTGGAGCATCCAGCTCTCCAGAGATGGTGCGGTGATCAATGCCACCACCACGGCAGAGGACGGCTCATACGCCTTCAAGAACCTGGCTCCTGGACAGTACACCCTATCCCAGGCAGCCCAGGAGGGCTGGAAGGTGAGCCTCCCGGCGGAGGGCTCCTACAGCGTGAACCTGGTAGATGCCGATGTGTCCGGCAAGGACTTCGGAATCAGCGGGGATCTTTCCATATCCGGGCAGAAGTACTACGATATCAACGGCAATGGAGCGCAGGATGAAGATGAGCCAGGCATTCCCGGAGGCGATGTCAGCCTGGTCCTGGACGGCAAGGTCGTGGCCAACACCACCACTGATGATAGCGGGATTTACACCTTCAAGAACATCCTGCCCGGAACATACACCATCAATGATCCTGTTCCCAGCGGCCTGGTGCTCACCACACCCTCCACAGTCACAGTGATCGTCACCGGCAGCACCGTGGTCAAGGCCAACTTCGGTCTGGCAGGGATGAATGCCATATCCGGCATGAAGTATAACGACAAGAACGGGAACGGTGCCAAGGATGCAGGCGAAGGTGAGGGCGGATGGGATATCGTCCTGACCGGAAATACCTGGTTTGGCAAGCCCCTGCAGCCGCGGACCACTACCACAGCCCCAGACGGCAGCTATAAGTTCGACAAATTGATCCCCGGCAGCTACAAGGTCAGCGAGACCTCCCGGACGGGATGGACCCAGATCTATCCGGCGGGGGGAAGCCACACCGTAAGCTTCGGCTTCCGGTCGCCGCCCTTTGAATCCAAAAACAACGACTTTGGAAATAAGCTGGTAGCCCAGTCGATCTCAGGAGTTAAGTACAACGATCTTAACGGCAACGGCAACAGAGATCCAGGAGAGCCGGGCCTGCAGGCATGGACGATCAATCTGGAGCAGCCGGCGGGAACGGTGATCAAGACCGCAGTCACAGCCGCTGACGGCTCCTACAGCTTCACCGATCTTGCTGCCGGAACATATGTGATCAGTGAGGTCTTGCAGACCGGCTGGACCCAAAAGGCGCCGCCCGGTGGAAAGCATACGGTCACATTGACTGCATCCACATCCAGCGTCGGCGGAAAGGACTTCGGCAACTCCATCAACAATTTACCGCCCAAGAATCCGAAATTATTCTCCAATAAGCCCAGCCCGCAGATGGCGGGAACGCTGGTGCGATGGACGGCAGGAGCCGATGATCCGGAGGGAGACGGCCTGCTCTACAGGTTCTATGCTATGGGCCCCTCCACCGGCGGCATGATGCAGCCTCAGACTGGCTGGACGGCATCAAATGTCTGGATCTGGAATACCGGAGCCTTTGCTCCGGGCAATTATCAGATAGAGGTCTGGATAAGAGACGGCAAGCACGCCGGACCGAACGGCTTTGATGTCAAGAAGACGGCCTCCTTTGCCTTGGGCAGGCCAAACCGGCCTCCGAGAGTGGATATACTGTTCTCGGACCGGCCAGCCCCACAGTATGCAGGAAGCTGGGTTCGCTGGACTGCGGTGGCCCGCGATCCGGAAGGCGATCCCCTGCAGTTCAAATTCTATCTGCGCGGGCCAGCCACCCGAGGCTTCTGGATGGACCAGACCGGCTGGGGAAACAGCAATCGCTGGACCTGGAGAACCGATCCCTGGGACGTGGGCATCAACGAGGTGCTGGTGGCGGTAAGAGACGGCAAGCATGCCGGTCCGGGTGGATCGGACGACTATGCCACTGCGGCCTATTCCATCATCATGCTCAACCGGCCCCCGGCCATCACCGGCCTGGCCAGCAATGTGATGGGACCCCAGCCCATTGGAGCTGCCATCCGCTGGCAGGCTTCGGCCATCGACCCGGAGGGCAATCCGGTCTATTTCAGATACTGGCTGAACGGGCCGGCCACCAAGGGTGTATGGAGGATGGTGCGGGACTGGTCCACAGACCCCAACTGGATCTGGTTTACCTCGCCAGCCGATGCCGGAGTGAGCCATATTCAGGTTCAGGTGATGGACGGACTGCATACCAGCCCCATGGGATGGGATGACGACGCAGGGGCACTCTTCACCGTGCTGAGGCCCAACCAGCCACCTGCTCTGCTATCCCTGAAGCCGGATAGAGCAAGCCCACAGAGCGCCGGAACGCCGGTCCGATGGACGGCTATGGCCTCCGATCCGGACCAGGATCCGGTTTACTTTAAGTTCTGGCTGAAGGGGCCATCCACAGGGAACGCCTGGAAGGTGGTGCAGGACTGGTCAGCCAAAAACCAGTGGACCTGGGCCAGCACCGGCTACGATGGCGGGGCTTACAGCGTTTATGTCTATGCCCGGGACGGAAAGCACAATCCGGATAACTCATACGATAGTGCTCTAGGAGCGCCTTTCACCCTCTCACCCAATCAGCCGCCCAAGGTGACCGCTTTGACCCCGGACAGGAAGAGCCCCCAGAGTGCTGGAACGGCAGTAACCTGGACGGCAAAGGCCGCCGATGCCGATAAAGATCCCATACTCTACAGGTTCTGGCTGAAGGGGCCGGCTACGGGAGACTCCTGGAAGGTGGTTCAGGACTGGTCAGCTAAGAACCAGTGGACCTGGACCAGCTCTGGATATGATGCGGGAGACTATGCCGTGTATGTTTATGTCCGGGACGGAAGGCATAGGCCTGAAACCGGCTATGATAGCGCAATCGGGGCCGCGTACCAGCTCACGCCCAATGCTCCGCCCCGGCTCACGGCTCTCGCTGCTGATAAGAAGAGTCCTCAGAACGCCGGAGGAGTCATAAGATGGACTGCTTCCGCCATTGATGGGGAGAAGGATCCCATCCTCTATCAGTTCTGGCTGAGGGGCCCGGCAACGGGCAATGCCTGGAAGGTTGTGCAGGACTGGTCGGCCAGGAATCAGTGGATCTGGACCAGTGCTCCCATCGATGAAGGAATGTACAGGGTCTATGTATTTGCCAGGGATGGAAGGCACGCCCTGCCAAATGCCTACGACAGCGCAATGGGCCAGGACTATCAGCTCATCAATCCTCTGCCCGTGACCCGGATGGTGGTGGTTGGGAGGAGATAAGAGAAATTAAACAAATTGGGACAGCTGCATTATATAGCTGGCAGACCGGGCATGATTGAGATGGCAGGCAGTTTCGCCATCTCCTCTTTTTCTCTGCGTTTGAATTGGGCAGATATTCGGCTGTCTTGAATTGCCCTCTCCAGGCCGATGGCCATGGCAAGATTTAATAGATATCGTCTGCAAACCCTTTCCTTATTTCAGGAGACTAAAGAATGAAGAGCATAAAAGGAACTGAGACAGAAAAAAATCTGCTGACGGCGTTTGCCGGCGAGTCGCAGGCCAGAAATAGATACTCTTATTTTGCCTCTCAAGCAAAGAAGCAGGGATACGAGCAGGTGGCAGCCATATTCCTGGACACGGCTGATAACGAAAAAGAGCATGCAAAAGTCCTCTTCAAGCTTCTGGAAGGGGGAGAAGCTGCCGTATCGGCATCCTTCCCAGCGGGAGTCATTGCCAGCACAGCGGCCAATTTGCAGGAGTCGGCAAATGGTGAGAAGCATGAATATGCAGAGATGTATCCCTCTTTCGCAGAGGTGGCCAAGAAGGAGGGCTTTTCTGAGATCGCCGAGACCTTCCTCAATATAGCCAGGGCAGAGATGGGCCATGAGAAGAGATTTCTCACCTTGAAGAAGAACATCGATGAGGGCGCAGTGTTCAAGAGAGGAGACAAGGTGGTCTGGAGATGCCGAAACTGCGGATATATGCATGAGGGAAATGAGGCCCCCAGCGAGTGCCCGGCCTGCGAGCATGAGCAGGCATACTTTGAGGTTTTCGGCGAGGTCTATTGATTCGCTTTAAGTATTCGGTCCGGCTATTTTTTTTTATTTTTTTTATATTTGAATTTGTGTGTGTTATTTGCGCTGCAACTTATCGGCGGACTTCTGCATATCGCGGCACAGTGGGGTGACGCTAAACAGCCCGCGGTGACCGACGAGGGAAAACAGGCTGAGTACGGGTGCGCCAGCGATACCA
>CALMJN010000043.1 GCA_937864385.1 uncultured Methanosarcinales archaeon
TATTTCACTTTTTCCCATGTCTCGGAGAAAAACGGAAAAAGGTCTTGGAGAAGTACAGCACATCCAGATGGGTCCGCATCGGATCAAATCAGGCAAACTCATATTAACGGCCAGCCCAATTGGCTGTCAGAATGAATATAAGGATCGTCCTGAAAACCCTGGGTTTGCTGGCCGTCCTCATCGGGGCGCTTATGGTGATACCAGGGCTGGTTTCGGCCATCTATAAAGAGCCCCTGGGCGTAATATCCTTTGGAATCAGTTCTATTCTTGCCCTCATCGTGGGCCTTATCCTAAAGCATTTTGGCGAGAACTCTGATATGGGCCGCAGAGAAGCATTCGTCACAGTCTCATTGAGCTGGCTTTTGGCGGCAATGATCGGTGCTCTGCCCTACCTGATCCTTGGATTAGGGCCGATGAATGCGATCTTTGAATCCATGTCCGGCTTTACGACCACAGGTGCCACCATCCTCAGCCAATACAATTCAGAGGGGTACTGGATTATAAGCCCTGACATGGTTCAAGGCAGCCTGGCCTATGCTTTGGCTGAAAGAGCCGCAAATTACCTCATCTATTGTGCCCCTACAGATACGATTGATCTTTCCTTCGGATTGACTTTGGATCTTGGGGATTTGCTTGCCGTCAAAGGAACTTATTACGGCCTTCTCTTCTGGCGGTCTTTCTCTCAGTTCTTAGGCGGGCTGGGCATTATAATGCTATTCATAGCCATTCTTCCCAATCTGGGTCTGGCCGGCAGAGAACTCTATTCTGTGGATGGTCTTGGACTGGTGAAGGAGGCTATTACGCCCAGGGTTAGGAATACCGCAAAAACATTTTGGGGAATATATCTGGGACTGGCAGGCCTGGAAGTTATGCTGCTTGTAGGAGCTGGCTTGCCCATCTATGACGCCCTTTGCACTGCGTTTGCCAGCATTGCAACAGGTGGATTCTCTCCTGTAGCTTACAGCATTGCAAAATACAATAGTATATTGGTGGAGGCCCTTGTCTGCATATTTCTCCTGCTGGGCGGAACCAATTTTATCATATATC
>CALMJN010000044.1 GCA_937864385.1 uncultured Methanosarcinales archaeon
GTGATTATGGCTTTTGCTGCTCTGGGTGAAAGCTCCAGGGCCTGGGAGCTGTTGTCAATTATCAACCCACTGAATCATGGTTCAACCCCGGAGGAGGTTATGGTCTACCGGGCAGAGCCGTACGTGGTTGCAGCAGATGTCTATGCCCTCCCGCCGCATGAAGGACGCGGCGGATGGACCTGGTATACCGGAGCTGCAGGCTGGATGTACCGCCTCATAGTAGAATCGCTGCTTGGATTGAGCCTGGATGTTGACAAGCTGCGCTTTACCCCCTGTCTTCCTGCAGATTGGAAATCGTTTTACCTGCATTACCGCTATCGAGAGACATTATACAATATCAAGGTTGCTCGGGCGGGGCCGGGGCGTGAGGTGGTTAGCGTGACGGTTGACGGCCTGCTGCAGAGCGACGGATGGGTTCACTTGGTCGATGATCTGGAAGAGCATTTGGTGGAGATAAAGATAGCTTGATGGAGGAAGGAGATTGGAGATTTGATTAAATCGATAATGGATAGGATCAAAAAGTCCGGCAAAGTATTCGTATTAGGAATTGCCGGGGACAGCGGTTCAGGGAAGACAACACTCTCCAGCGGCATAAAGAGGATACTGGGCGAGGAGATGGTCTGCTCCTTCTCCATGGATGATTATCACACATTGAACCGAAGGCAGAGAAAGGAGCTCGATATCACGCCGTTGCACCCGCTGGCTACTGACCTGAGTCTGCTGGCGGAGCACCTGGAGGCCTTGCGACGCAGAGAGACGGTTGATAAGCCGGTCTACGATCACAGCGTGGGGACGATTTCAGGCACTGTGCCCTTCGGCCCAGCTCCCGTGATCATCGTGGAGGGACTGCACCCCTTTTTCACAGAGCAGCTGCGCAGCCTCATTGATTTAAAGATCTTTGTGGATCCCTCGCGATCGGTGAAAAGACTCTGGAAGGTGCGCCGTGATGTGGGCGACCGGGGTTATCGACCGGAACAGGTTATGGCTGAGATCTTGCAGCGAGAGCCGGATTACAAGCTCTATGTAGATATACAGAAGATCTATGCCGAGATCGTGGTCAAGATTCGGGATACACGGTTTCATCCCTCTCTTCTCGATATTGGACCCAAGCCCGACTGGTACTCGGTGCGGCTAATTCAGCAGATGCTGGATCAGCCAGTATCCAAGGTCGATCTGACCATCGATTTGAGCAAGATTATGAGAAGCTCGGAGCATGATTTTTCCATCGAGTTTCAGCGAGACGATTACTACGGGAAAAAGGTGGGCATAATGACAGTAGATGGCGAGATCCATCAGTCCATGATTGCTGATCTTGAGAAGAAGCTGGGCGACTCGCTGGGAACCTATGCCGTCATAAGCGACAGGCGTGAGCAGTACGTAAATGCCATCGGCCTCGCTCAGTTGATCTTAGCCTGGAGCTGCTTGGAGATGCTGGAACATAAGGTACATGGAGATTTCATCAGGCGAGGAAGCTAATATCACTTGATTTTTAAAGAATACCCCGATGCTTGCATCAGGAATAAAGGGCATGTGTATTCAACTAAGGTTTGAATCAGAATTGCCTGGTTCCGCTTTCATGCGGCGGCGCCTTGGATGCCCCTTCTGCTTGCAGCGAGGTGCGCTGCAGCTTCTTTAAAAAAAATCATCATTATTAA
>CALMJN010000045.1 GCA_937864385.1 uncultured Methanosarcinales archaeon
TAATTGATATGTCGCCTGATATCCTTGAAGTATGGTTTGTGCAATGCGAATCTCGCAATTAAGGCCTTATCTCAAAGGCTGTTCAGATCCCCTGACCGCCTCATCCAGCGCCCCTTTCAGCTTCCTGTAAGTTGCCTCCAGACCCTCCGATATCACCCTGGTGTCGGAGAGCACGGGCATGAAGTTGGTATCCCCATTCCAGCGAGGCACGATGTGCAGATGGAGGTGATCGGCAATGCCCGCTCCCCCCACCTGGCCCATGTTGATGCCCAGGTTGAAGCCGTCCGGGCGCATCACCCTTTTCAGCAGATCAACGCACATGGCGGCAAGCTGCATCATCTCCTGCTGCTCTTCCGCCTGCCAGCCGGCGAGGCTGGCGGTATGCCGGTAGGGGACCACCATCATATGGCCGTTGTTGTAAGGATATGCATTCAGCATCACAAAATTGTGCCTGCCCTTGTAGAGGATGAAGTTCTCCGCATCCTTATCCTGCCCGGGCTTGTCGCAGAATATGCATCCTTCCGGCTTCTTGCCAAGGATGTAGTCTATCCTCCAGGGCGCCCACAGTCTCTCCATAGTCTATCCTCCCTCTCTAATCTATTATTCCTCTCTTCTGCTACTCTCTCTGCCACTATTACTGCTACTCTCTCTGCCAGATGATCCTTCTGCCCTCAATTCTGGGATTTCCCTCTATAAACATCCTTATTGCCCGCGGGTAGGCTTTATACTCCGCCCTCTGGATTCTGGCTTTCAGGCTCTCGCGATCGTCATCCTGCCGCACCGGCACAGGATGCTGGTAGACTATGGGGCCGTGGTCCACATCCTCGTCCACCACATGTACCGTGGTCCCGGTCCACTTAACCCCCCACTCTAAAGCCTGGGAGAAGGCGTCCAGGCCCGGGAAGGAGGGAAGAAGGGCGGGATGGATGTTGAGGATCCTATTTTTATAATGACGGACGAAATCGGGAGAGAGGATCCTCATGTAGCCGGTAAGCACAACCAGATCCACTCCCGCCTGATCCAGCCTGTCCATGAGACGCAGGTCATACTCCTGGCGGGACAGCCCGGAAGGATCGATGAACTCATGGCAGACGGAGAACTCTTCCGCGATTCTTAGCGCTCCCGCTTCGGGCTGGTCCGCCAGCACCACTGCCACCCTTCCCGGCAGCCAGCCCTCCCGCTCCGCCCGGAGGATGTAACGCAGGTTCTCTCCCCTTCCCGAGGATATGACCCCCAGATTAGCCCTCTTATTCGTCAAATCTTACCCTCTGTCATAGCCCGCCGTTTCATCAAAGGTATCTCCCCCGCGCCTTTATCTCCTTAACCCTCTGCAAAACCGCCTCGGCCTGGGGATTGGTTTTCATGTACCCGGCCACAAAAGCCTCCATCAGCTCACGAGGCCGGTCGTGGGTGCTCTCCAGGGTCTGAAAGTAGACATGGACATCCACTCCCTGCGCCTCCACGGTTTTCTCATAAAAAGAGAGCCCGAAGTCGATAAGACAGATCCTGCCCCGGGACAGGATCATATTGGAGGTGGTCAGGTCACCATGGATGATCCCCCCACGATGCAGCCTTCCCACCGTCTCCCCCACCATCCGGGATAGATCAGGGCTGATGATATCCTTTAATTTCTCTCCCTCGATCCTCTCCATCTTAAGCTCAAAACGGGTTACGTCGCTGATGATGGGTGTCAAGACCCCCAGCCTTCTCGCCTCTGAGGTAATCCTGGCCTCACGCAGTGTTCTTTCCGTCCTGATCCTGCTGTCCAGCTCCGGCTGACGGTAGCTCTTGGCCGGCCGGCTCTTTTTAACCGTATCCCCAACCAGGGTGATGACAGCTTCAGCTCCTCTGCCTATCTCCATAACTCTTCTCTCTTTTTCCAGGCCTCCAGCAGGCCAATGCATCCGGTGATCATCATATCTCCTCCGGGGGAGGCAGCCACTGCTCCTGGGACCGCTCCGCAGGAGAGAAAGCTCTGCCGGCGGGGTCCGGTGACCAGGATCTTCTCCACCTTGCCGGGGACGCTCTCCACATATGCTCCGTGGCCGCCATCCTGAAAGACCTCGCTGCTTTTAATTGTTCCCTGGCATAGCTCCCGGACCAGATGGCGCAGTTTTTCCGGGGACAGCTCCGAGGTATGATGCTCGAAGATGCCTGTGATCCGTCCCGCCGCCAGCACCGCAGCCACGGTATGGCCGTTTCCGAAATTTATAACCAGAGCCGGCCTTTCATCGTCCAGTTCCAGGGCCGCGCCAAAGAGCGCAGCGGGGCCGGTGTCCATGAGCAACGGCCGAAATCCCGCCTCTTTGAGCATGCCATGCACAGCCAGCATACGGGTCATATTCCGGGGAGGATCTCTATAAGCGAAATCCTTTAAACTGCCCCCGGATCGGATGGCCTGGGCCAGGCACTCAAAGCGGTATAGGCGGTTGGATTTATGGGGGGAAAAGCCGTGATCCTGCACCGCCACAGCAATGTCTTGAGGCAGATCGAGATCAAACAGGGCAAAAGCTTTCTTGAGGGCGGCTATATCGATGTCTCCCGTCTCCACCTTCAGGGCTTGAGAGGGGGGCTCATCGCAGATGACGATCCCTAAAGCAGCCGCCTTCTCCAGATCATCGTTGATTGTCGCCGCGGCGGTGGGAGTGGCAGACACCCCCAGCCCTGCTGCCAGATGCCATCTCACTGCTGCTGTGGAAGAGCCGCCGCCCATGGTCGGGCCGCATAGAAAGACATCTCTGCCCATCATCCTGGCCCGATTGATTTTGTTTCCCACCAGAGATGTCTGGCTGGGGAGGATCATCTTGGTCGAGCCCTCCAGGGGCACCTCCTGATCATAGAGCAGAATGTCCTGGGTCCCTGCCCCTACATCGATAGCCAAAAGCGACATGGTTTGTATGTATCCCGCATTCATGGGAAAAATTTTATCCTCAGCCTTCCCATCCATCTGGCATGATCATAGATGTGGTGGTCGCGAGCACATCCCGCTATGCCCGCTTCGGATCAGCCAGAAGCCCGGAGGAGGCGGATGATCTTTCCGGCCAACTGATCCTGGAGAGGATAAAGGCAGCCGGACATACCGCTCGCTATGCACTTCTCCCCGACGGTCTTGGCCTGAGGCAGGCAGCGGAGAAGAGCAACGCCGATGCCCTTATCTTCTGCGGCGGAACCGGCCTCACCAAATCCGACCTTACCCTGGAGGCACTGGAACCCCTATTTGAGAAGAGCCTTCCCGGATTTGGAGAGATCTTTCGATATAGAAGCCTGGAGGAGGTGGGATACCGGGCCATGCTCACAAGAGCGGCAGCAGGGGTTTACCATGGCCGGCCCATATTCTGCCTCCCCGGCTCTCCGGGTGCGGCTCGACTGGGCATGGATCTTATCCTGCCGGAATTAGGACATATCATTGGGCATATAAGGGAATAATATGAAAAAATAATATTGATTGCATTAAATATTCTTCGTGCGCAGTAGCCTTTTATATGATTAGCACTCTGGTAAGGATATAAAGCTATCCGGGGGAAGATTGGCCAATGGAGACGGAGATTCCAGTGCGAGATATAATGACCCGACCGGTTATCACGGCCGGTGCCGACTTGGACATATTAAGCGCTGCCAAGAAGATGGGCTCGGCCAATGTGGGCAGCCTGATCATAACTGCCGAAGGCAATACCATAGGCATTTTAACCGAAAGAGACCTGGTCAAGAAGATCCTGGCCGAGGGAAAAGATCCCCGTGCTGTCAAGATAGCTGAGATCATGAGCTCTCCAGTTGTCTCCATTGAACCTGATGCCAGCCTACGCGAAGCTGCAGCCCTGATGCTTCGCTCCGGAGTAAAACGGCTGCCGGTTATAGCCAACGGAAGGCTGGTGGGGATAATCACAGATACCGATCTGGCCTCGGGCTCCTCTGTAGGCATGAACGATATTTTAAGCGACCTATTGGAGATGCACCGGGAGAGCGTTCACTTTGAAACGCCCCAGGGACTGACAAGGGGCATATGCGAGGTTTGCGGCATGCTATCCGATTCCCTGGAGAACGTTGATGGGCAACTGCTCTGCTGGAGCTGCAGGGACGGGAAAAGATAGAATATAATCGCTGGACCGCGGAGGAATCGCATTTGTTAGTCGAAGACATTATGTCCAGAGATCCTCTCTACGTCGAGGATTCCACATATCTCACCAAAGCGCGTCAGATTATCAGAGACAATCATGTACGCGGATTGCCGGTACTGAGCAACAAGGGCACCGTCCTGGGGATTGTCACCAACCAGGATATGCTGAGAGTGACCTCGACCAAGTCAAATGTGACTGTGTCCGGTTATGTGGTCTCGGTTCCCACTGTGACTGGAAAGATGCCAGTTCTAGATGCCGCCAAACTTATGCTCAGAGAAAAGAAGGGTCTCCTTCCGGTCATCGAGTCCGAGGAAAAACCGGTGCTCAAGGGTGTTGTGAGCCTTTTGGACGTGTTTATGAACATCGATTTGGAGAGAATTCCTGAGAAACAGGTATTGGAGATCATGACCACCAAGGTTGTAACCACTCGCCCCGATGATCACATAACCAGGATCTGGGATCTCATGATCGAGGAGGACTTCACCGGCCTTCCCGTGGTCAAGGACGACAGGACAATAGGGATGATCACCAGATTTGATATGCTGAAAGGCACGGCCAGGATAGGTAAAGAGAGTGAGAGAAGGCCTTCGGACTCGATGCAGATGCCTGTAGAGAAATTTATGAGCACGCCGCTATACAGCGTAAAGCCTGAAGATAGCGTGTGCTCGGTCATAGAGCTTATGCTCAAGCATGACGTTGGCAGGATGTCTGTGGTAGACGATGGAATGCTGGTGGGAATTGTGGACAGAAATGATCTGATAAAATGCTACCTTGGTGAGTGAAGATGAGCAAAGGACCAATGACGGGAAAGGATGTAACCAGGATTCCCCAAAAGAGCGATCGAATGCCTGTTGCCCCTGGATCGGGGGAGAGAGCGCCCCTTCAATTCGACTCCAGAAATGCCAAGAGGGCGAGCAATGTGGTGGGAGTGGCATCGCCGGATGTGGTCACCGTGCCGCCTACCACCACCATCATGGGCGCCATAAAGACCATGATATTCTACGGCTTCTCCCGGCTGCCCATAGCCGATCCCGGCACCAAGAGGCTGATAGGATTTGTCACCTCGGTCGATGTAGTTGATTTCCTGGGAGGAGGGCTGCGGCATAATCTCCTGGCCGAGAAGTATGGAGGAAACATCTACACCGCCATAAACGCCGACATCAGAGACATCATGAGCACCAATCTCACCTATGCCGACGACAAGGCCTCATTAAATGACGTACTGAAGCTGATGTACGAGAGAAATGTGGGAGGCCTGCCCATATTGGACGATGATCTCCGGATCAAGGCCATAATCACCGAAGAGGATTTCGTGCGCTTCTGCCGCGGCCTGGATACTGGGCTGGATGTGGAGTCATTCATGAGCCCCAATGTGGTGACCGCTCCCGCTCAGACCACCATCGAGAAGATGACCAGGATGATCATCCAGAAGGGATTTCGGCGCATGCCGGTGGTCCAGGACGGAGTGCTGATGGGCATGGTCACCGCATCGGATATAATGAAGTATCTGGGTGGAGGAGAGGCCTTCCAGAAGGTCATCACCGGCGATGTCACCGAGGTCATGAAGCAGCCCATAAAAAGCCTTATAAAGAGGAGCCTTCTGGCCACAGAGAGGAAGGCTGACCTGGGCCAAGCAGCCAGGAAGATGATGGATAACGACATCGGATCTCTGCCGGTCATGGACCGGGGGTCTTTGGCCGGCATTCTGACTGAGAGAGACTACGTAAGAGCTTTGGCCGAGAACAGAGGAATTCTACCATGATCATAAAAAAAGTCAAAGACTACATGAACGCTCCCATATATGTCATCGAGCGAAATGAGCCCATACAGAGAGCCCGGAATCTGATGTTCAAGTACGGCATCGGCAGGCTGCCGGTGATGGATGAGGGACGTCTGGTGGGCATTGTCACCAAATACGATATCACTAACCGGCTCAACCAGGCCGCGCCGGAGTGGCGCCGCAGGCCCATAGACAAGGTTCCCATCCAGGTGGTTATGACCGAGAAGCCCATCACCATATTCCCCGATGCCACCATGCCCCAGGCGGCAGAGCTTCTCATTGAAAACAATATATCCGGGCTTCCCGTGGAGCGCGATAGCCAGATCGCGGGAATGATCACCTCCAGGGATATGATGAGATACTTCTCCGAGCAGGACATCAAGGCCACCGTGGGAGACCTCATGACCAGGAATATCCTGGCGGTTCACCGCCACCATACCATAGGCCATGTCCTGGAGGAGATGAATGTGCAGGGGCAGAGCCGGGCTCTGGTCTACGAGGACAATAACACACCTGTGGGCATTGTGACTCGCTCCGGCCTCACCTTTTCAGAGATCATGGGGCCGAAGGACGAGATGGAAACCAAGAACATCAAGATGACTCGAAAGGAGAGCCTTGCCGGCAGAAAGCAGTACCGCTATATCAAGCAGATGCCTTTTGTGGCCGAGGACATCATGACTGCGCCCATTTTCACCATTGGTGCGGAGGAGAAGGCGGTGGTCGCCAGCCATATGCTTGTCGAGAAAAGCATCATAGGAATGCCGGTGGTGGACAAGGATGAGGTAGTGGGCTACTTCTCTGCCGATGAGATCATTGCTGAGATAGGGAGGTGGAAGTAAATGCAGGTTAAAGACATCATGAGCGAGCCGGTGAAAATAGACAAATCGGAGCGGCTGGGCCATGCCCTGGATCAGATGGAGAAGAACGATCTCCGAAGGCTTCTGGTCACCAATAAGGATAAGCTGGGCGGGGTGATCACCACCAGGCAGATCGCCAGGGTGCTGGGAGCCCGAAAGTCCCTGGGAATGCCCGCCTCATCTCTGCATGTGGCCTCCGCCACCATGGACTCTCTGATCAAGGTGCTTCCCGATATGCAGGTTGATGATGCCATGGCTTTGATGCAGAAGACAGGCGTCCTGGTGGTCATGGATGGAGAGAAGGTCATGGGATGGGTTCGGCCCAGGGAGGTGCTCTCTGCGGTCAAGGTGAGCGGCACCGCAGGCGACGCTATGAGGGTCCCCCTCACCGTCAACCCCAACGACCGGCTGGTCCATGCCCGGCGCATGATGCTGGACCGGGATGTAGGACGCCTTCCGGTGGTGGAGAGCGGCCGTCTGGTGGGAATCATATCCGAGAGGGATATCGCCAGGTCCATGCGAGCCTTCCGGGATCTCAATGACACCGCCAGCAAGCAGTATGCCAGAATCTTCAATATACTGGTCTCCGATGTCATGACCCACGATGTTCAGTATGTTTATGTGGACACTCCCCTGGAAGAGGTCAAGAAGATCATCCTGGAGGAGGACCGGGGAGGACTGCCGGTCTTGAACCGCAGGGAAGAGGTGGTGGGCATGATCACCCGCCGGTCCATACTGGATTATCTGGCGAGGACCAGATGAATCTGGCCCGAGTGGCACAGATACTGGGAATAACAGAAAGCAGGCTGCAAGGCCTGCAAGAGACCATAATTCGAGAGTCTGCCTGGCCCGAGCCCCGACTGATCCGCTTTGAGAAGGAGGCATCGGGGGTCGAGGCAGGCACGGTTGTTTTTGAAAACGGCGATATTGTCTTCGGCTATCCCAAGATCCGCCGGCCCCTGTTCCTGGCTCCGGCCATAGAGCGCCACTTCTCCGGGGCGGTGGCTGTCGAGGAGAAGATGAACGGCCACAATGTGCGGGTCCTGTCCGTGAGCGGCGAGACCGTGGCCTTGAGCAGAGGCGGATTCATCTGCCCCTTCTCCACCGAGGTGGCCCGGAGGCTGGTTCCTGAGGAGATTTTCGAGAAGAATCCCAACCTGGTTTTATGCGGGGAGATGGTGGGGCCGGAGAATCCCTATGTGGCCAAGGAGATCTATCCCACCGACAGCATAGACTTCTATCTCTTCGATGTGGCGGAGAAGAACCGCAAGGGGACAGCGGGTGTGCATAAGACCCACGAGCTGGCGGCGCTTTTCGGACTCAAGGCCACCGCTTTTCTGGGCCAGTTTCAGAAGGATATAGCGGCGGAGAAGATCCGGCAGATTGTGCTCCGCCTGGACCGGCAGGGCCGGGAGGGAGTGGTGCTCAAGGACCCGGAAAACCTGGTCTCCCCCATCAAGTACACCAGCTCGGCCACCAACTGCAGCGACATTGCCATAGGCTTTCGATACTACAACGATTATGCCACGGACTTCTTTCTCTCCCGGGTGGTGCGGGAGGGCTTTCAGTCCGTGGAGTGGAATGAGTCGGAGGAGGAGAGACGGGAGAGGGCGCAGCGGATAGGAGAGAGCATTCTCTTTCCCATGATTGAGACCATAGAAAAGAAGCGCGCCGGGGACAATATTGTGCAGAGGGTCACAATTCACGTTCGGAGCCTGCAGACGGCCAGGGACTTCGAGTATCACCTGCGCCGCAGCGGGATTCGGGCCATATTCGATCCACCCATGCCGGACGATGAGGGCTATCAGATCGGAATCACTAAGCTGGTCATGAGCACAAATGATAAGACCCAGGCGCTCTTAGACGGTGAGATGTGGTAGAGGGCCGAGGATTATGAGTGAGATTGCAGACATAGAGATGCAGGGGCATCTCATCGACTCCCAGATGATGACCCGGGTCCTGGACAAGATCATGGACATGGGCGGGGAGTTCGAGATCAAGAACTTTCAGATAGGCCAGAAGAAGAATGACACCAGCTATGTCCAGATCACAGTAACCGGCGAGGATGCCGGCCATCTTGACCGGATACTCCTGGAGCTGCATGCGCTGGGAGCCCGGCTGGTGGAGATGGAGGATGCCAGGACCGGCGTCTCGCCGGGGGATATGGTCGTGCCCCGGGGATTCTACTCCACCACCAACCATCCCACCTACGTCCGCTACAAGGGAACCTGGGTGGAGGTGGAGCACAACCACATGGACTGCCTGATTGTGCTGGAAGACGGCAGGGCCCGCTGCACCCCCATCGGCCACATCAAGAAGGGAGACCGGGTGGTCATCGGCACCGCTGGAGTTAAAGTCGTTCCCCCGGAGCGGCCCAGGGAGAAGACCTTCTTCGGATTCATGTCCAATGAGGTCAGCTCGGAGCGGCCCAGCGGGGAGCTGGTGCGCCAGCTTGCTTCTGAGATCGTGCGGACCAAGACCGCAGGGGGCAAGATCGCCCTGGTCTGCGGCCCGGCGCTGGTGCACACCGGTGCGGCTCCGGCGCTAGCAAGGCTGATCCGGGAGGGTTATGTGGACGTCCTTCTGGCCGGCAATGCCGTGGCGGTGCAGGGCGACTTGTGCAATGCATCGCAGCTTGAAGCCTGCTTTAAGAAGTATGCGCCCTTTGATGTGGTCTACCACGTTGCCGCCCAGCTGGCCCATAATGTGAAAGATAAAAACTTTCTCTGGCAGTCAAATGTGGAGGGGACCCGGCGGCTGGTGGAAATGTCGGTCAAGTACAAGGTGCCGCACCTGGTCTTTACCTCGAGCAACTGCCTCTGGGGCGTACCCATGGGGAAAAAAATCGGAGAGGCGGAGCCGCCGCACCCGGTGGAAATTTACGGCCAGTCCAAGTGGGAAGGGGAAAAGATACTGCTCGGCTATAAGGATTCACTTGTCCTGACCATCATTCGCTGTCCCACCATTACCGATGCAGGGAGGCTCGGCCTGCTGGCCATACTCGCGATCGCCCCGGCCGCCGGATGGGGCCAAAATGCGGAAAAGCCCGGGCTCCTCGGTCCGTGGAAGGCCACGGCCGAGCTCAGCTACGTCGTCACGGGCGGCAATACGGCCACCTCGGCCCTCAGCTTCGGGACCTCGTTCACCCGGAAGTGGGCCAACGACACGCTCTTGATCAAGAGCTACGTCATGAAGAGCAATGCCACGACGACCACGCGGACCGCGCGGGGCACGGAGGCCGATTTCGAGGTCCTCGAGCAATCGATCACCCGGAAAGTGGCCGAGAACTACCTCCTGGCCGGCCA
>CALMJN010000046.1 GCA_937864385.1 uncultured Methanosarcinales archaeon
CGGCCCCAGCCTCGACCGCGGTGTCATCTTCCAGGGCCACGCGCTGATGCCCTGGCT
The DNA here is from genome assembly GCA_937864385.1 of uncultured Methanosarcinales archaeon. Lineage (GTDB taxonomy): Archaea > Halobacteriota > Methanosarcinia > Methanotrichales > Methanotrichaceae > Methanothrix. The sequence goes on from CALMJN010000046.1 coordinate 58, forward strand.
TACCGTGCTGGAGAACGTGTCGTTTGCGGTGAAGTCGCGCTGGTCTTCATGGAACAAACACAAGGTGCACGACCACGCCATGCGCTACATCGAACTGGTCGGCTTGAAGGGCGCCGAGCACAAGAAGCCGTCGCAACTGTCGGGCGGCATGAAGCAGCGCGTGGGCATCGCGCGCGCGTTTTCCATCGAGCCGAAAATGCTGCTGATGGACGAGCCCTTCGGCGCGCTAGATGCGCTGACGCGCGGCGTCATTCAGGATGAACTGCTGAAGATTTGCGCGGAGACCCAGCAGACCGTGTTCATGATCACCCATGACGTCGACGAAGCCATCCTGCTGTCCGACCGCATCATGCTGATGTCGAACGGCCCGCACGCGCGCATCGCCGAAATCGTCAACAACACCCTGCCGCGTCCGCGCGAGCGCAGCGCCATCCACAAGCAGCCGCACTACTACCCGATCCGCAACCACCTGGTCGATTTCCTGGTGAGCCGGTCGAAGCAGTTCGGCGCCCTGCGTGACGCGCCCGACGCCCCCAGTTCGCCCACCGTGTTCGATCCGGCCGATCTGGTCGAAGCCGAACCCGAAGTCGTTTCCACGCCGCCTGTGGGCAAACCCCACATCCACCTCGTCAACGCTTAAGGACTTTTAATCATGACCCGCACCGAAGTCACCGACCTCATCCTCGCCGCCAAACACAAGAAAGGCCTCAAGTGGGCCGACATCGCCAAGAAAGTCGGCCAGAGCAAGGAATGGACAACCGCCGCGCTGCTCGGCCAGATGACGCTCGACAAGAAGCAGGCGACGACCGTCGGCAAGATGCTCAATCTCCCCGCCGAAGCGGTCGACCAGTTGCAGATGGTGCCGTACAAGGGCAGCCTGCCGAGCGCGGTGCCGACCGATCCGCTGATCTACCGCTTCTATGAACTGATCATGGTGTACGGCATAACCATCAAGTCGCTGATCCACGAGGAGTTCGGCGACGGCATCATGAGCGCGATCGATTTTTCGATGGATATCTCGCGGGTGGAGGATCCAAAGGGCGACCGGGTGAAGATCGTCCTGAACGGCAAGTTCCTGCCGTACAAGATGTACTGATCGGCTAGCCGCCGCGCAGCAGGGATTCGAACGCGTCCGGCGGCAGCGGCTGCCCGAACAGATAGCCCTGCGCATAATCGCAGCCTGCTGCAGCCAGCAGGCTGCGCTGCCCCTCGGTTTCCACCCCTTCCGCGATCACCTTCAGCCCCAGTTCGTGCGCCATCATGATGATCGCGCGGGACAGGGCCATGTCGTTGGGGTCGGTTTCGATGTCGCGCACGAACGAGCGGTCGATTTTCAGGTAGTCGATCGGAAACTGCTTCAGATAGGACAGCGAGCTGTATCCGGTGCCAAAATCGTCGATGGCAATCTGGATGCCGGCGTCGCGAAAGCGGAACAGCAGGTTGGTGACGTCGGCATGCACGTTGAGCAACAGGCTTTCGGTAATCTCGACGATGAGGTTGGCCCCCGACAAGCCGATGTCCTGCAGATGGCTCAGCCATGCTTCCGTTTGCATGCGGCCTGCGGTACGGAACTGCACCGGCGACATGTTGACGCTGACCTGAAAATCCGCGCCGAATGCACCGCTCCCGATGGAGCAGAATAGCTGTCGCCCGGCCCCAGATCAGAGCTTTTGCCATCCACGCTCAACCGAATCCTTCCCGAGACCACATATCCCGCCTGGTCCTGGGGGTGAGAATGGCCGGGGATCTCGACTCCCTTCTCCAGATCAAAACGGCAGATCATCAGCCTTTCATCGCTTACCAGAGTTCTGCGGGCCAGGCCGGGAAGCATCTCCACGACCTCTGCCCGGTCATAGAAAAAGAACATCTACTTGGCCTTTACCGCCTGGGTCAGATATGCCTTCACATTATCCGCTTCAGTTGGCTGGCCCAGTATGAACTTCTCCACCATATCCTTGGCCAGCTCATCGGGGAACTGCACCGGAGGATGCTTCATGGTGTAGGCGGATATGGCCAGTAGAGGGCCGCCTATCTTTCTGTCCTTGGCCAGCTTGCAGATCCTTATGGCGTCTATGGCACTCCCGCCGCTGTTGGGAGAATCCTCCACCGATAATCGCAACTCCAGGTTTATGGGCACGTCTCCGAAGATCCTGCCCTCCATCCTCAAAAAGCAGACCTTGTTGTCCCTCTGCCAGGGCACATAATCCGATGGCCCGATGTGGATATCATCATCGCCTAGGGGCACATCCAGAATGGACTGCACCGCCTCCGTCTTGGAGATCTTCTTGGACTTGAGACGCTCCCGGTTGAGCATATTGAGAAAGTCGGTATTGCCGCCGATGTTAAGCTGGTAGGTCCTGTCCATGATGCAGGCCCGGTCCTTGAAGAGCTGGGTTAAAGCACGATGGACAATGGTGGCACCAATCTGAGACTTGATGTCATCGCCAACAATTGGAACTCCCGCCTCCTGGAATTTAGCTGCCCATTGAGGATTGGAGGCTATGAAAACAGGCATGCAATTTACAAAGCCCACGCCAGCGTCCAGTGCCGCCTGGGCATAAAAGCGTGTGGCCTCCTCCGAGCCTACGGGCATATAATTAACCAGCACATCTGCCTCGGTGGATATGAGCTCTTCTCTCACATCGCATGGCTGCTCGTCGGCTAGGACAAATCTCTTCTCAGCGGAATAGCTCCTCATATGGGGGGCGAACCCGTCCAGGACCGGCCCCATCTTTACCGATACGTTCTTGCGAGGAACATCAGGATAAAACACCTTGGTGCAATTGGGAGGGGCAAATATGGCTTGGGCTACGTCCTTTCCCACCTTTCGCTCATCTATGTCGAAGGCCGCCACCACATCGATATCACTGGCTCTGTAACCGCAGATATCATAATGCATAAGCCCTATGCAATCCTTTTCATCAGCATTTTTGTAATATTCTATCCCCTGAATCAGGGAACTGGCGCAGTTTCCCAAGCCCGCGATTGCCAACCTTATCTTTTTCAAACTCTTTTCCCCTCCTGGGTCAAATGAAGCTCGGAGACCTGAGTTCGGAGTCGGAGCTTCGTATAAATGCAGGACATATATAACATTATAGGCCCGGCTGAGACCAGCATTGTTCACCTTGGCTTTAACTTTATTCCCCTAGAATAGGTGCCAGAATTCTGCCTAGCACCCTGTCTAGCTCATCTGTCAGCCTGGCTCTTCCATCTTCGCTGCTTTCATATTCTATTCTCTCGGCTCGGGGTATATCGGTCAGATAGCTTGAGCCCTGCGGATAGATCAGAACCGTCTCTTTTCCCAGTGTATGAGCCATGCCCAGGCCGTACATAACCTGAGGATCGGCTCCGGTGAGGTCGGCCAGTATCACCGCAGCATAGTTGATGCTTCGCCACATCTCCCTCACTGCCGCCCTTCCGCTGCGGATGTCCGGTGCATCCTCGTAAGCCAGATTTCGGGCGGAAAGTGCAGAAAGGATGGCCTCTTCTATTCCCGGCTCCCCTCTTTTCTCTGGCCGCAGTAGGAGCAAGGTCCTGGTCATGACCGGCTCCTCGGCCGGGCCGAAAATGGGCCGGTGGCGCATGAGGCTGAGCTTCTCCTCCAGCCTCAGATACTCCGAGTCGACATGCTTTGCGGCAATGCCCTCCAGGGCAGTCCGGCGATCGGGGGTGCTCTGATCCATCAATACGGCAGGAAACTGGATTATGAAAGGATCATCGAATCCGAACTCCCACTTGGCACTTTGAGCTGCCTGCTGGACATTTAAAGCCATATCAGGCCGGCTAAAATAGCTGGCTGTGCGGTTTTCCAGCCGAAACTGGCCCAGGATGGTGAGGCTCTCCCGGTCCAGGATGGCCACCATGCTGGAAGGAAGCTGGCTCCTGGCAATTCCCCTCTGCAGATGCCTCTCCTCGGTCATGGAATCGACCATGGCCATGAATTCATCCAACAGGCCATCCACTCTGGCAATAAGCTCTGCCTCCATATCGCCGCTTTTCATCCGGTCCTTATCGTTGAGCATAAAACTTCATCCTCGTAATCGATTACCTATTCCCGCTTAAAACTCGGGGCATGTCCTGAGATCTGTTTTTGCAGCAGGCAAAATAGCCTTGCACATCCGGAGGGCATGCTTGCCCGTTCCATAGTAGTTTCTGACAAGCTCTCTATCCCTGTAGCCTGCTTTATGATAAAGCTCTATGGCCTCCGGCCTCTCCACTGCCGCCTCCAGCCGGACAGTCTCTGCACCGAGTCGCTGTAGCTTCTCCTCCAAAGAGGAGATGAGACTGCTTCCTATGCCCATCCTGCGGTATTGGGGATGAACATCCAGGGTATAAACCGCCCCCGCCTTTCCGCTGGCATAACCCATGATGAAACCAAGCACCTTTTTCTCCGGCTGGCAGGCGACTAAGCAGACGGCGTATTCTATGAGATAGGCAAACATCCGGGGGGGGAAGGCCGCCTCCTCAGGAAAGCAGAGGCTCTCGATCTGAACAATCTGGGCCAGGTCTCTGCTCTCCGCTCTCCGGATGTTCATTTCTTCAAGGGTACTGTTCCTGAACCTGCTTTATGACCTCGCCATAAGCCCCAAATACCTCAGGAATGTCTATAGTGCCTATCACATCCACTACACCAACTGCAGCAACCGCTTGGCCCTCCACCACTATCGGTGCGACGGAGACTGGAATGCCTTTATAGGCTCCGCTCTCCGGCGTGGTGCGAATGCTCTTTCCTTCGCTTATAACCGCCTCCAGCACCGGTCCGCTGTAGCTGTCATCAAGAACCATTCCTTTCTCCACCCTCACTCCAGGAAAGCCCCTGCTGCGCATAGTCACAGGAAGCCTGAGGATCTCATGCAAGGTCAGGGCCAGCGGTGCCAGGTCACCGGACCTGGAGTTCTCCGATATCACAATTCTGGGCATGATTGAGATATTGGGCTGCGATATCAAATAAATCCTGCCCTACCCGATAGTTCTACCGTCCCTTTCTCTTGAGAAGCCGGGCCTGGAAGCCGTGGTACTTGGCAAAGCCCTCTGCGTCCTTCTGGCTCAGCGTCCCAGAGTCAAATGATACCATATCCTGGTCGTAAAGCGCATCGGGGGATTGGCGACCCACAGGCATGGCAGCGCCGCAGTACAGCTTCATCCTCACCGAGCCGTTGACCCTCTTCTGAGACTGGTTCAGGAAAGCCATGAGATCGTCATAGAGAGGATCCTCTACCAGGCCCTTATAGGCCAGCTCCGACCAGGCCTCGTCCACCATGACCTTAAAGCGCAGCTGGGCTCGGGAGAGAACCAGATGTTCCAGATCTTTGTGGGCTGTGATCAGGATAGTAGCGGCAGGATGCTCATAGTTCTCTCGAGCCTTGAGCCCCAGAACTCGGTCCTCGATCATATCCGTCCGGCCCACGCCATGCGCTCCCCCTATGCGGTTGAGCCTCTCTATCAGCTTCAGTCCACCCATAGGCACTCCATCCAGGGAGACGGGCACACCTGCGGCAAAGTCGATCTCCACCACCTCTGGCTTCCTGCCGGCATCGGGTCTCTCCGTCCAGCCGTAGATCTCCTCAGGAGGCTCAAAGTAGGGGTCCTCCAGCTTGCCTCCTTCCATGGATCGGGACCATATGTTCTCGTCTATGGACCAGGGTTTCTCTTTGGTCACAGGAACATCTATTCCATGCTCCCGGGCATAATCAATCTCCCATTCCCGGGCCAGGTCCAGTTCTCGCATGGGAGCAATCACCCGGCAGTCCGTAGCCCGGAAGATGGCCTCGAAGCGGAGTTGATCGTTGCCGCGACCGGTGCAGCCGTGAGCCAGGTTCTTTATTCCCTTCTGCTCGGCGATCTCTGCTGCTTTTTTGGCTATTAGCGGCCGGGCGATGGCTGTTCCCAGGACGTAGCCCTCATAAGAGCCATTGGCCTTGATCAGAGGGAAGACATAGTCATTGACGAACTCCTCTCTGGCATCTATGGTGATATGCTCATCCGCCAGAAGCTCGGCTCTCTTGTTTCCCCGTTCGACGTCAGACTGCGGCTGGCCAACATCCACCAACACCGTGACTATCCTGTCGAATCCATAGCGCTCTCTTAAGAGCGGTATGCAAACTGATGTATCCAGGCCACCGGAGTAGGCCAATACAACTTCATTCAATTCAGCTTCACCGCTGTCGTAAAGGAGAGATGATCGATTTAACCTTATCTCTTCATGCAGCGATAACTCTATAACTGCCGGGAAAAAAGAAAGCATATAATGACCAAGCTTCTCGAGACGGCTGCCTTGGGCGTGGACTTTGATCCCGATCGTCGAGCATTGCAGGCCAGTGGGGCTCTGGCCAGGATAATCCAGCCGGTTTTAGATATGATGAACCAGAGGCTGGCGGAGGAGAAGCCTGCTCTGATTCGGGCAGATGATATGGTGGTCAGCACCTGGCTTCCGCCCATACCCAGCGGCCCCTTCAGGAGGCTGCTTGCCAATGAGGCCAGGGCGGCGATAGGCCGTCCGGTTCCCTCCACACTCTCCCTGGAGGTCACCAGAAGCTGCGGGGCCAGATGTGAGCACTGCCTGATGCGAGAGGGTGAGGGCGAGCTGAGCTATGAGGAGATGACTCGGATCATAGATCAGGCACTGGACCTGGGAAGCTGCATCATCACCTTTACCGAGGGAGATCCTCTCCTTAGAGAGGATATATTCGATCTGATCAGGCATATTGATCCGGAGAAAGCGGTGGCAAATCTCTTCACCCCTGGCCTGGAGCTTACCGCGGAAAAGGCGATCAAGCTCAAAGAGGCGGGCCTCTACAATCTGATCATCGGCGTTTACAGCACCAATCCTGAGGAGCATGATCAGATCAGAGGCGTTGTTGGGGCCCATGCCCGGGCTCTGCAGGCCATACGCACGGCTCTCGATGCCGGTCTGATGGTCACCATGTCCTGCCATATCAAGTCGGGGCAGGTGGACAGAATTTTAGAGCTTTACAGGCTGGCCGACGGGCTGGGGGTACAGGAGCTTTCCGTATGGGAGGGCATGCCCAGAACACCCGAGGAGAAGCTGACTCTCATAGAGAAAGAGAAGATCGTGGATATCTACCGCAAGATCAACTCCGAACCGAGCGGACCCAGGATCTTCGCCAATACCTACTTCGAGGGCCAGATGCTCGGCTGCATGGCCGGAAGAAGGTGGATGCATGTGGCTGTGGACGGGAGCATCCGGGGCTGTCCTTACCTCGAAGATAGCTATGCCAGTATCAAAGATGTCTCACTAAAGGATGCCTGGAGGGCCCTGCGCCATAGCGAGGATTTCGAGGGTTCGGTTTCTCACTGCCCGGCCCAGGAGATCTTTGGTTAATGTCATAATCTCAATTTGTAGGGCCGAATCAGAGGCAGCTTCAACTACAATTGGATCTGCAAAATTATTTATGTTTATCAAATGATATTCTTAATAAGCAGAAGCATCGATGGAGGGAATGAGTGATATGTCTGAAGAAGAAAAGCCCATTGTAAAACCGTCACAGCCGCAATTCATACCCAAGCTCAAAGGCAAGAAGGTCATGATTCGCCTCATCTCAGGAGGGCAGCCGGTTGTCGGGACGGTTGAATCATTCAATTCATATGAGATCCAGCTCCAGACGACTAAAGGCGAGCTGCTGGTCTTCAAGCATGCCATTGCCACCATAGAGGCGGTTGAAGAGCCACGCGGATATAAGCCTGGAAGTTAGAATCATCATACATTTTATATTTTTTACCCGGCTACATTTTTACAGTTTTGGCTTTTGGCCTCGAGCCCTGGCTTTGTCAGAGCCTGCCCGCATCAGCAGATCAAGATCCTCTCATCAGGTTTAATGAAGGGAAAGCAATATATTATAGAATGCGAATGCAGGCTTAACTTAATGAGCAGATAATCTTTAAAATAAGTGTTCTAGAGGGGAGTATAGTGAGAGGATTTACGAAAGCGATGCCTGCCTTTCTGGCGGCAGCTATGCTGGCAGCTCTGCTTACTATCGGAGCAGGCCAGATGGAAAAGAGTACTGCAGATGCAGCTACATTGAACCAGGATCTATCTTTGCTTGGGGATAGACCCCAGCCCATGGACCGCCCGGCAGAGGCAGCCATGAGAGAGCTCTTCGAGAAGGGAATTGGCAGTCCCTGGGCGGGAGGCGAGCCGTTCTCATCCAGCAACGGAATAGAAGGGGATGAGGCCAAGATCAAAACCTGTCCGCTCTTCAGCTATCAGTTCATAGGAATGCTTAATGTAACCACGGGATTGATAATTGCATCGGACAGCGGCAGCAGCATGCGGCTCATCCGGTCAAGCAATCCTTGAACACTCCACCGCAGCACCAGCCCCGCCAGTAACGCACACAGGATTCCTCCTGCCAGTGCACCAAAGGCGTTAAATCCGCCCAGCCAGAAACGCGCTCCCAATTCCGGGTGTGCAGCGAAATAGGCCCGGTGCATAAGGACGTAAACCGCCCGCCCGCCTGCCAGCGCGCCAATGAGTACAAATAATCCGCTGATCACGCCTTTCAGCGCATCAGCTGGGGCAAACGCCCGGTAAACCCGCCACAACCCGATCGAGGCGCCCAGCCCTGTCAGTAACCCAAAAAGACGCAGTGTTAACAACATGTTTATTTACGATTAAATGGATTAAAAAACCGGTCGGTGACCGGTTATTCTTCGACAGCCTTGACGCTCTCAACTTCCGGGAAGAACTGGCGCACCGTGCCTTCCACCCAACCCTTGATGGTCACTTTTGAATGCGGACAATCCGTACAAGCACCGCCCAAGCGCACCTGAACAACCTTACCGTCAAAAGAAACAAACTCCACTTCCCCCCCGTGGTAGTTGGCAATATAAGCGCTCAGTTGTTCGATCAAGCCTTTCAACTGTTCCAGCATGGTGAACCCGTTTTCAGTCATCGCTGCTCCTCATTTGTATTGTCAATTCTGCAGTTCATCGCGAGGTGGATCATGGAATTGATCTGATCGTGAATCTGCGCCGGTTGTTTCGCGACAGACCTGGCAATCTTTTCCAATAATACCACGCCTGTCTCATGATGGAGCTCGCAAAATTTTTGGAGTTCAAACGCCCGCATACGGTACAAGGAGCAGTCGGTAAGGGCCAACACGGTGGAACTGTACACATCTCTGCCAAGAATGGAAGACCAGCCGAATACACCGCCGGCTGACAATTTGCCGACCGAGATCTGGGGCGCGTCATCCGGTTTATGAAAGATCTCTACGTCGCCATTCACCACAATATACAGGTTGGTCGCACGCTGGTTCTGGCGCAGTATCTCCGACCCGGCGCTAAAACGCAAAGACTCGATGATCTTTTTAAGGTCATCGAGTTCTTCGGGAGAGAATCCCTCGAACATCTTGAGATCGAACTGGTCACTTTGCAGCATAACTCTATCTTATAACGATTAACTTTTTCCGGTAAGTGGAATATCTCCCTTATCCCGTGATAAACCTCATGCAAGGGCATGAAAAGCGCCTGTCACCTTTTCCACAATTTTGCATCAAAGAACTGAAAACACTAATTCGGAGAGTTTATTATGGACATGATCATTGATTTTCCGGGCGGCGCCCGGGTGGACGCTCATTTTGGACCATACACGGTCGCGACGGATCAACCCCCGGCCGGCGGCGGGCGCGGCCTTGCGCCAACCCCCTTCGCAGTATTCCTTTCCAGCCTGGGCACCTGCGCGGGTATCTATGTGCTGGGCTTTTGCCGCCAACGCAACCTGCCCACTGAAAACATCCGCATCGTACAGCGAGTACACGCCAACCCCTCCACCGGTCTGATCGATAATGTCGAAATGGAGATCCAGTTACCCCCAGAAATACCCGAGAAATATCACAAAGCCCTGATCCTATCTGCTGAACTCTGCAAAGTTAAACAACAGATGGCCGCCCCGCCTGAATTCAACATCACCACCCGTACGATCTAACACTCAAACCGGTCTCCCTTGGGAGACCGGTTTATTTTTCGCGACTTC
>CALMJN010000047.1 GCA_937864385.1 uncultured Methanosarcinales archaeon
GCATGCTTCCCAAGCATGATATCGTGGGTTCGAATCCCATCCCCCGCACCTAATTACTAGGATGATAGCGATTCTGGATCTTTGTCCAATTGGTCAGGGATTCACAGCTCATTCTCGGATCAGCTTTCTCCGATCGGCTTTTCTGCCAAATCCTATGCGATATACGATACGCTGGACCTATCAAAGCCCTCAACCAATTCCAGTCCTTCATCGTCCGGTTTCCAGGATACGCCCGGATAGGCAAGATCTTTGATGAAAAACCTGGCATCCGCTGCAATCTGCGTGGCCAAATGATCTTCTCCAAGAGCCTTTCTCGTGATCTCTAAAACTCTGGACTTGACATCAGACTCATCCAAAAAGCCCAGAGAATGGATGTATTCATGGAGAAGGACATGAAAGACATAGGGCTTGTATAGCTCAGGTCGCGTCTCCATGACGCGTTCCAGCGGGATCTTATTGAGGACTATGACATTGGAGCCTGTGGTGAAGAAGCCGCCAAAATAACCCTGGGGATTGTTTCCCAGGTTGGCTATACCCAGCATCAAACCTCCACGACTCCTGTTCATGCTTTTCAGGACCAACGATTTTACCAGCTCAAAGATATCCGGCAGGGACTTGGCAGCATCCAGCCGGGATCGATAATCGGTTTGCATTTACGAACTATTTTGAGTTCTAAGTATATAATACTAACCTGAGGTTACTGATATGAAGGTATCCCATCCTCAAGTATCTAATCCTCAAGTCTTAGCATAGCCCGAATCACCTAAAATCATCTGCAACAGCTCTAGCTCCGGCTCATTGGCTTTCCTTTCAGCATTGATCAGTAATCGGTCTATTCCGTGGGCAGGCATCATCACACCGGATATCCTTATGCTCGATTGATATTGATAAAAGGTCTGAGACATGCGGCGTTGATTTGCAAATAATAGAATGGAATGGAGAGGAATGGAATTAAAAAGGGAAAAAATGGACCGCATCAAAGGAAGAAAAGGTCACTTCGTTTTCTTCTTGCCGAAGAACTCGATCGCCTCGGCCAGTTCCCGGTGATCCTTGGCGTACTCCTCGATCTCGATCTTCTCCTTGTAGGCCTCGCATGCCTGCACCAGGGCCATGGCACCGGAGCGTGTCCCTCTCGGGTGAGCGTGACAACCGGCGCCCATGGTTGTGATGAAATCGACTCCCCCCATGACATCGATGAAAGGCTTCAGAAGGGTTGGATTGAGTCCTCCGGAGATGATTGGGCAGCATTTTTTAAGGCCGCGCCAGGAGTCGTCCTCCAGGACAGCATGCTGAGCCTCGTCCATCTCCACCATCTTGACGGCGTCGTCGTCCTGGGGAGGGATCCTTCCCCAGTACTGGGTGAAGAAGTGACCTTTGCCCTCGACCTTCAGGATATTCCTCGCCGCGGTTACATCCTCCTCGGGACTGCCTGCCATCTTGCCGACGCCTGCCGTCCCGGTGTGGATCCCCGAGGCCCCTGCCAGCCTTGCCAACTTGGAGAGCACCAGCACGGAGAAGCCGATGGGATTCTCCGGCCTGGTGAAGCTGCCGTGGCCCGCTCTGTGGAAGTGCAAAAAGACGTCCGGATACCTCCGCCTCAGCGTCTGGACCGCCATCCAGCCGGCGGTGATGCCGTCTATGAGGAAAGCGTAGGAACCCGGCTCGAAGCCCGCCTCTCTGATCATCTCGCACCTTTCGATCATGGTGTCGAAATCAGCGGATGATACATTGAACGAGTGGACCTTCTTTCTCCCCGTCTCCTTGACCGCCTTGTCCATGGCCATCTTGACGTACCTGACCATCTTATCGTAGGGGCAGAAGTCCTGGTCGGCCTGGGGCTCGTCGTTCTTGACGAAGTCGCCGCCGCCCACCCAGAAGTCGTAGCAGACCTCGGCGTACTCCGAGGAGGTCAGTCCCATCTTGGGTTTGATTATCGTCCCCAGTATCGGCCGGTCATGAACATCGAGGTAGCTCCTCATGTTGTCGAGGGTGTAGCTCGGGCCGTCGTACTGCTCCAGCATGGATGGGGGAAACCAGATGTCCAAAAGCTTGAGAGCCTTGATCTCCTTCATGCCCAGGACGTTGCCGGCGATGTAGGTCATGATGTTCTGGACGTTGCCCTTCCTATCGAACAGGCGCCAGGGATAGGCAATCCAGACCAGGTTCTTCTCGGTGTCGACCTTATAGACGAGAGCGTTCATCACCCTGGAAAAGGGAGTCTCGGTCTTCACAGGAAAATTGGTGCCGGTCGAGCTCTCGGCGGCGATCTCAGCCGCGGCCTGCATGATGTTGAGATTGCCGCCGGGGGTTATGTGAAACACGGCCAGCAGATACTCGCCGGCACGGACGTCGACGCCCGGCTCGGTCAGCGGCGACCGCAGGTTCGGGTCCCAGTTCAGCGCCAGGTAGGCGTAGAGCTTGGGACCCTCGCCGAAGTTGGGGTAGGCCTCGGCGTAGAGTGCGCGCACGCCCTGCTCATAGCCCCACGGCAGGTACTCGGCCATCTCGTGCGGGTAGTACCGGGGCAGCACATACGGGGTGCCGTAGATGTAGTCATACCAGCCGAGCGTCGGCGACTTCTCCGCCCACTGCCGAGTCAGTTCATGGCCCTGCGCCTGGATCTCGCCAGCCTTCGGGCGTGGTGTCAAAGCCCGAAGCATCCAGCCCGATCAGCAACCCGGTGGATGTGGCAGTGGCCGCGGACCGGGAAACGGCCGAGTACCTGGTCTGTAAGCGCAAACTGGACCCCGACTACATCGCGAACGCGAACCTTCTCCGCGCGATCCCGGCGGACTACCCGCTCCCACGATGGGCCCGCTACCAGGGTCACTCGTGGGCCGAGACCGGCCACCGCATGATCTGCCGTCTCTTCGACGCCAAGGGGGAGTGCGTGAGCCTGCGGGCCTGGCGCGTCACC
>CALMJN010000048.1 GCA_937864385.1 uncultured Methanosarcinales archaeon
TGATGGAAGCCTATTTTGCCTTCATCCCACAGTTGGGCATCTAGCCTTCTCTTTCTATCTTTTCTAGGATCTCGCCTGCCTTCGGATAGACAGAATCATCATGATCCACATATAGAAGCTGGATTCTGTTTCACTTATCCTGTAAACAATAACATAAGGATCGACATGCGAGCCGCGAGCATGCTTTAGCTTATGGCTCTTTGGGCTACCTATAGAAAGGATTATCGAGAATCTGACTTATCTTTTTAAGGAAGCGCTCTTCCAGTGCTCTATTCTTCCTGGTTAGCTTTGAAAACTGCTCCTCAAACTCAGGAGTTGATTCGAAGTCCATGTATGGGGCTTAATCAAGGTTTTTTAGGTGGTTTAAAAACTCTTCTTTGGTCTTAAAAGTCTTGACCAAACCAGCATCGGCCTGTTTGATGCTCCTACGGACTCCCGCCTCAAATTCCTTCAAGGCGGCCTCTTTGGCATCCTGGATAGCCACATTCTCACTTGCACCGGCCATGGATAGATACTCCTCGCTGATGAGCTATAAGGATTGCGAAAAGGTGGGCAGCAATACCGCGGCCCCTTAAAGTTCGTGATCCTCTCCGGACTGGCAAGCATAACTGGCCTGCAGATACCCATATCTCATCTACTGCCCTTTTTTTGATCTCATTTTTTGGCCGCAATTATGTAAACCAGATCCATATACTTTCCCGCCCCTCCTTCCATGGCTTTCCGGTCGCCGATGGCATATTCATTGTTGCACGCCAGCCAGTCGTCCCAGCATTCATAGAAGCCTTCCAGCTCCCCCACCGCTTCAAGCTCCAATAGTTGCGACCTTGACAAGAGCTTTCTCCACCATTCGGGGCTGCGGAGGGTCTCGATATCTTCCGGATTCCATGATAGAAGCATCTCAGGAGGAATGTTGTCATGGATGTCTTTTATCAAGCCTGGCACCACAATTGCCAGCTTGCCTCCCTTTTTCAATAGCGGCGCAATTTTCTCGTCCGCAACCCCCTCCTCCCTGCCGAAATATTGGTAGGAATCGATGCTTATGATGGCATCAAAATATTCGTCTGCATAGGGCAGATCTGCCACATCGGCATGAATCGGTATGATCCTCTGCTCCAAACCGGCCTCTTTAAAGCGAGCAAAGTTTTCGCTTGCCGCAATCCACAGGTCCGTGGCAAACACCTGCACGCCGAACTCTTTGGCCAGAAAGATGGACGTAAGACCTCTGCCGCAGCCCAGATCCAGAACCCGCATTTGGGGCTTCAGTTCGAACATCTCCGGCAGCTGGGTCAATTCCTCCAGGATCTTTATGGCATTGGGGCCCATCATGTTGTCTAAAAGAAACTGTCTATCGTATGTCTGTGATTTAGTGTATTCCATCGCTAAGGCTCCTAATCTGTCTCTTTATCTCTCTTTCTCCCTTTTCAGCATTCCCGTCTCCTCGGGCATTCAGTACTGGACAGTGCTGCATTTTTCGCACTTGTTGGGATTATCGGCAAAGTCAGGATGCGATCGATAGCGATATCGCACAACGCCTTTCTATCTCGGAGAGCACCATATCCCGGCAGATGAGCCGGCTTTTTGACCTCAGGGCTCTTTGCATAGTGCCCAAGGGCAAGACGAAAGAGATTAGCATAACCTTGACCGGTAGAATGCTGATTTAGCCTTTTTAATTTACGCGCAAATAAAACAGCCGTCTGGTTTTGATCAAGCATGAATTGATTGGCTTGGGGATTTAGGCATAGAATCCTGGCGTGGTTGTAGCTGCAGGTGCATCTCCATGCTTAAAAAGGACACTCCCAAATAAATGGATTTGTCTCCCCTGCATTTTTTCCTCTTGCATCAAGACATCTCTGCATACCGGATAGAAGGGGTTCGTATGATACCTACATGAAAGCTAGCCTTTAATAATTGGCTCCCAGCTTTGTTTTAGTGGAGGTCAGATCTATGGTCTGTAGAAGGGTTGTAATCAAGGCAATCAGACAGGGACTGTCTGTTTTGTTATTGGGAATTCTGATAGCATCGGTGTCGGCACATGAGAGAATAGACGGTTTTGGACATCCGCCTGTGGCAGGCTATGTCCATGGCTTCGGCTATCCTGATTTGCTCGCTCCAGGAGATTTTGTATTCAACCCTGTCCCGGTGCTGGAACATCCTCCTCTTTATCCGGCACCGATTGTCGAGCCCCCCTATTATCCTGAGCCGGCAGAGGGGGGATGCTGCAATCCTTGTGATGACTGCAATCCCTGTACCGAAGACACATGCACACCGGACGGCTGCCTGAATATCCCGGTCAGCTGCGACGACTGCAATCCCTGCACTGTTGACTCCTGCGGTCCGGACGGCTGCATGAATATCCCGGTCAGCTGCGACGACTGCAATCCCTGCACCGTTGACTCCTGCGGTCCAAACGGCTGCCTGAATATCCCGGTCAATTGCGATGACTGCAATCCCTGCACCGTTGACTCCTGCGGCCCGGACGGCTGCGTGAATATCCCGGTCAACTGCGATGACGGCAATCCCTGC
>CALMJN010000049.1 GCA_937864385.1 uncultured Methanosarcinales archaeon
GGAGATCATCCGCTTCTGCCAGCTGCTCTCACCGACCCTCGGCGGTATCAACCTCGAGGACATCGGGGCGCCGGAGTGCTTCGAGATCGAGGAGGAGCTCAAGCGAAGCTGCAACATCCCGGTCTTCCACGACGACCAGCACGGCACGGCGATCATCTCCGGCGCCGCGCTCCTGAACGCTCTCGAGGTGGTCGGCAAGAAGATCGACGAGGTCAAGGTCGTGTTCTCGGGCGCCGGCGCCGCCGGCATCGCGTGCGCCACCTTCTACCTCAGCCTCGGTGTGAAGCTCGAGAACCTGCTCATGGTCGACTCCAAGGGCGTGATCTACAAGGGCCGCACCAAGGGCATGAACCCCTACAAGGAGAAGTACCGCCGCAAGACGAAAACCTACGACTCGAAGATCGGCGCGGTCACTGTTCCCGAGGAGCATGATGAGGACCTGAAAAATATCCCGCCAGAAAAGGAGGAGACTACCCACGAGGAGATTCAATGGCTTCTCCTCAAGCTCGGCTCCGACCTGGGCCTGGATGTCTGGGTGGCCAGGAACGACCGAAACCGAACCCATAACGGGATCAATTTCCAGGACATTCCGCATCTGAGGAGGGAGCTGCCCAGGCAGTTCGACGATGCCACAAACAGGACCATTGAACTCATTGATGTTCTCTGGCTGCAAGGTGATGCTATTATTGCTGCTTTCGAGGTTGAGCATACCACAGCCATATACTCCGGCTTGCTCCGCATGTCTGACCTGGTGAGCATGCAGCCCAATATCAAGATCGACCTGTTCATGGTGGCACCGGACGAGCGCCGGGAGAAGGTGGCCTATGAGATCAACCGGCCCACATTCGCCAGGCTAAAGCCGCCGCTCCCGAAGATTTGCCGGTTCATTCCCTACTCGGAACTCAAAAAGGAGATCGAGCAGATCGGGGGCAGAATTCGCTATATGAAACCGGAGTTCATTTCCGAGATTGCGGAGAGCTGCGAGCCCGAAGAGGCGTGAGGCAGGCTTTAGCGATTTCGTAATCCACATCACTAGGGGATTTTTCCTTTATTTGAGCCATTTCCTATCAGGAAAAGCATGTGCAATAGAGCAATACCCCGTCAGTCCTCAATGGCCTTCTTGCGCAGCAGCCGGTTGTAGGCCAGGGCAAACCTGTGTGCCTCGTCCCGGATCTCTTGCAGGTATAGCGATGCCTTCTCCTTCTTTTTTATGTCCAGAGGGCCGTCCAGCCCCGGCACATAGATCTCCTCCTCTCTTTTTGCTAAGGAGATGATGGGGATCTTCAGGCGCAGAGCCTGCAGCTCAGCTAGGGCGGAAGCGAGCTGCCCCTTGCCCCCGTCTATGACTATCAGATCGGGCATATCCTGCTTCTCCTCTTTCAGGCGGCTGTAGCGGCGGTGCACGGTCTCAGCCAGTGAGGCATAGTCATCTATTCCCGATACGGTCCTGATCCTGAAGCGGCGGTACTGGCCCCGGTCCGGCCTGCCGCCTCTAAATTGGACCATGGAGCCCACGGAAAAAGTGCCTCCCAGGTGGGATATGTCGAAGCACTCTATGACCTGAGGGCTCTTCTTCAACTGCAGAGCCTGCTCCAGGGCGGACAGCTTCTCCCTGTCCCCGAAGAATCCCGCCTCTAAATTCTTCCTGGCCAGGTCCAGCAGCATCTTCTTCTCTCCCTGGCGGGGGACGGTGGCTTTGACCTTCCTCCTCTTCTGGTGAGAGAGGAAATCAAGCAGGGGGGCCTCCAGGGGCTGCTCCAAGATAAGCTCCTCCGGCGGCTCCCTCTCCGAGTAATACTGCACCAGAAACTCCTCCAAAAAGCCTTCGCCGTGGGAGAATACATATTCCTCTTTGCCCTCCAGGCATCCCCGGTAGACCCGAAAGAGCATGAGATAGACGGAAGAGCCCTCCACCTCAAAGCTGATGACATCCTGATCATACCTGCGGCTCCTCTCCACCTGCTGCCGCTCCTGGAGCCGCTCCAGTGCCTGGATCTCGTCTCGCAGCAGCATGGCCCTCTCAAACTCCTGCCGAAGGGAGAGATCGGCCATCTCTTTTTGCAGAGTCAGAAGAAGCTCATCCGTCTTTCCAGCCAGGGCGGAAGCAGCCCTGGCGGCCCGGGCCCGGTAGTCGGCCTGGCTGATCCGACCTGTGCATGGTCCTGAGCAGTGGCCCAGATGGTAGCGCAGGCAGGCCCGCTTGGGAAAGCGTTTGCAGGTGGCCAGGCCGAAGGCCTTGCGAACTGTCTGATAGACAATATTTCTCTCCCGGGAGGAGACGAATGGGCCGAAGAAGGATCCCTTGCCGGTATTGCGGCGGGATATCCTCAGGCGGGGGAAGTCCTCTTCGGTCAGCTCTATGCCGGCATAACGGGAGGAGTCCTTGAGCTTGATGTTGTAGCGGGGCTGGTGCTTCTTGATGAGGGTGTTCTCCAATAGCAGAGCCTCAAGCTCGCTGTTGGTGACTATGAAATCAAGGCCCGATGCCGCCGCCACCAGAGCGGCAGTTCTGGGTATCTGGTCCTGCTTTTGAAAGTAGCTGGAGACCCGCTTTCTGAGATCTCTGGCCTTTCCTACGTAGATCACCCTGTCTTGCTCGTCCTTGAAGAGGTAGCATCCGGGAAGATGAGGCAGCGAATCCGGGGAGATCATATCTGGGGGCTGATGGGACGGAGGGGATTTTTATCTTTTCCCCGGCCGGGCTTGAGGAAAGGGGCGATAGGATGATCTTCCAGGAGGATCATATAATAACACCATTTCTTCAGTCATTCTCTATCGCAGGAGGGTGATTGGATCACCGATCGCTTTTGCCTTATGAAACATGATAGATCCGTATCGGTGAAGTGAGGCTGAGAAAATTGAATTGAAATCAAAGGAGGAGAGAACTGTATGAGAGTATTGATCTTGTGCCTGATGATGATCGCCCTGGTGGCGGTCTCAGGCTGCGCCCAGACGGGCGAGATGCAGGAAAATGCGGCAGAAGAGATAACGGGCGAGAAGGTGAATATCTCCAGCGGGTCTCTATCTTATCCCGCCTATCTGGCTTCTCCCAGCGGAGAAGGGATCTGGCCCGGGGTGGTCATGATCCACTCCTTCAACGGCCTTGAGCCGGGTTATCTGAGCCTGGCGGAACGCCTAACTGCTGAGGGCTATGTGGTCATAGCTCCCGAGTGGCAGACCTTCAACCGGACCCCATCCGATGATACCCTTGGCCAGCTGATCCAGGACTGCTCCGCTTTGCTCCAGGATAGAGATGACGTGCAGGCAGAGAAGCTTGGTCTTACCGGCTTTTGCGCCGGAGGACGGTACACCATGCTCTTTTTACCCTGGATGAATCAAACCTTCAGCTCTGGGGTGGCCTGGTATGGCTTTCCCTACTCGGGAGGCTTCCTCAATGAGAGCCGTCCGGTGGAGTTCATAGACCAGCTGGACGATCCCCTGCTTATTATCCATGGAACCTATGATGTGCCGAGCAAGATGGTGGATATCTACCGCTATGCTGAGGAGCTGAATGCCAGCGGCAGATACTTCGAGATGAAGGTCTATCAGGGAGAGCCCCACGGCTTCATGATCGAGGGCGGTCAGCTTTCCCAGAGCTTTGCGGCGGAGGACGCCCTGCAGCAGATGGCCAGCTTCTTTGACCGGACGCTGAAAGGAGTCTGAGCCAGAGCGAAGATCCGGGAGAAGGAGACAGCCGATCTGAAATGCGATGAGAAGAGGTTAAAAAGGATCGCAGCCAAAAGATAGGCAAAGGAGAATGCCCTATGAGATTGATAATATCGGCCATACTGATTGCTGCGGTCATGCCTGCGGCTCTCTGTCAGGGAGACTATCTTCTCCCGGATTACCTTTACACCGATCACCTGAAGCCGGACACAAGCCAGATGTATCTCAAGGACTGGCTGGAGGGAGGATATGTGAGAAGCCTGGACCGCTCCCGGCTGATGGACCCGGGAATTGCGGGAATGGTCCGCTGGCTGGATGCTCCCGTCCCTTCCTACCCTTGGTATGGCTCGGATCTCTCTTTCTACAAGCGACTGGCTC
>CALMJN010000050.1 GCA_937864385.1 uncultured Methanosarcinales archaeon
AGCGGTCGCTTCCCGGCACGGACCCATGGCGCAGGCGCGGCATCAGTCCCGCCTGGATCAGGGAGGACTTGCCGCTTCCCGATGGCCCCATGACTAAAAGGAAACGCGGCCTGGCCCGCAGCGCCTCCTCCAGCCCCTCCACCAGCTTTTTTCTGCCGAAAAAGAACTCCGCATCCTTCTCAGTAAAGGCAGCCAGGCCCATGTAGGGCCGCACATCCGAGGCGGCAATTTCTGGGAGGATGGAGAAGAGGGTCTCGGCGGGGGTGATAAAGGCAGTCTCGGAGAGCCTGCCGAATTTATCCGGAGCGGCTATGGATGTGACCATCCCCACCACCCGGCGGGCCTCCTGGTCATAGACCGGCCCGCCGGAGAAGCCTGGGGTGATCTCGGAGCTCTTAACCTGCCAGACCTTCATTCCCAGGATGCTGGTCTGCTCTATCAGCTGCCCTTCTCCGTAGAGCCCCTCCTCCGGGCTCTGATCCGGAAAGCCGAAGCTCTGGAACGAATGGCCTCTGCTTCCCTCGGAGCCGCCCAGAGCCAGGGGCTCTACGCCCTCCGGCAGAGGCCCATCCAATTGGAGAAAGGCCACATCCTGGCCATCCGCTGCCCGCCAGGCCTGGGGCAGCAGCCTGGCCGCTGCTTTTTGCCCATTGGCCCGGAAGACGATCTCCACCCTCTCCGGCCTGGGGTAGCCCCGCACCTGCAGCTTCTCCGCCTGAACTACATGGGAGCAGGTGACTATGATGCCCTTCTCGGAGAGGATAAAGCCGGTCCCAGAGGTGGTCGAGCCATCTGCTGCTAAAATTCTGACTATCCCTCTCTTCAGGTCCAGGGGCATCTTTTAGTCTTCCTTTCGGACGATTTCTGTGCTGGTATCTATGGAAAACAAATTATTGTTTATTCTCGTTTCTCCACTTCAAGGTGATCTTGAAGTTAGCATCTCCTCCAATCTTTACAATGACCAAGCTCTCCGCTTTAAACGCAAATCCGAATTCAACCGTTGCCTCATCGGGAAATGGCTTGGTGTTGATTAGATTTAAGACGATGCTATTTGCGATAGGGCTCAGGCTCTTAATAGCTGCTTCAAGAGACTGAGCAGCTTCTTCTGGGAAGCCTCGGCCAGCCTTTACCAGCCCACACCTCTCTGCCTCTGTTACCTCCGTCTCCACGAATACAAATCCGCCCGATTCCAGCGGGAATTTGACCAGGTCTTTCATGATACTCAAATTACTGCCTGCTGCAATTTATAATCTTTCTAGAAGTGGAAGATTTCCGCGTATTGGATTGGGAGACAGAGCCCTTTTCGTGAGGCAGGGCATATTCTCTTACGGCTAGAAGGGCAACCCTGACGCCCCAGCCGTGGGCCGGTCCGAGCTGGAGGGGGTCCTCAAGGCCGGGGACAGGCCTTATCTGCCATAAGGCAACCTTGCCGCACAGTCTATCGCTTTCCATCGTCCCGGCCAGAATGCCTGCCGGCCTTTCAGCCTCGAATATGAAATATCAGGGAAAAGCTTCTATTCCTCTAGATCCGATCACATTTGAATACTGGAATACTGATATCAATCAGACCAGATTGCATTGAAAGGGAGCGAATTCATGCAAGTTTTGCACTCTCTCTGGGATACAAAGACATTTTATATCTGGGCAGAATCCTCAGCTCCGCCTCTGATCACCCCTGGCTCTGACAGCCGAACCGACAGGGCGCTTGCTCATCCATTCTCCTATTCGGGAAAAGAGCTAAAAAAGCATCTATCCCAAACGTTCCAACTGGATGGCAGCAAGATGAAAACGCTGGTCCTCAGGCTTCCTTCCGGCAAGACCGGCCCTCTCCCATCACCATGGCTCCTTCTGGAAGACTATCTCTCTGAGAAAGCAACAACTCTGATCGATTGCAAAGTCACTGCCCTCAGCCTCAGGCCCGGCACGGCAATCAACTTTTTGCCTAATCTGCCAGCCCATCCACCTCAAGGAACTACCTATGCCGATTCGCTGTTATTTTGGTCCAAGCTTGCCCTATTCGCCCTGGAGCTGGTGGCCAGAGAGCAGTTTGTGCCCGTTATCAGGGAGGGCTGCTCTCTCTGGAAGGCTGTGATGGATGAGAAAGACAGAGAACGACTAAAGGCCTTTTCTTCATCCTTGCCACCAAGCTGCCTGGGCTTAAGATCGCTCCCAGCCACACAATCTTTTCCCAGCAGCCTGGTCAGGAGCTTCGTAGACAACGCAGTGGACTCTTTAGTCCGCAGTAGCCTAAAAGATATCCCACTTCTGCCTCCTCGTCGTGGCCGCAAGCCTCTGTTCGTCCCCCTTCCTAAGCAGTTTCTGCTCTCCCTAACCTCAGAAGATTCATCCCTTAAAGCACCAACAGATGAGCTTGCTGCATTCGCTTCAAAGTTGGAATCCTGGACCTCTGAGCTCCAGCCAAAAGCAGTGGACGTTCCAGTTCGGACCTGTTTCAGGCTTGAAGCCCCATCTGAAGATGAAACCTGGCGATTAGGCTTTTTCCTTCAGGCAAGAGACGACCGAAGCTTGCTAGTTCCTGCTGAAGAGGTATGGAGGACGAAGTCCGGCGCACTCACCTTGCTGAAAAAGAGACTGAAGAACCCTCAGGAGCAGCTTCTAGCGGACTTAGGCAGAGCAACGCGAGTATTTCCCCAGCTGGAAAAGAGCCTGGAAAGAGCTCGGCCTACAAACCTGGAGATGGAAACTGAGGAGGCTTACGCCTTCCTGCGCCAATCAGCCCCTCTTCTGGAACAGAATGGCTTCGGAGTCATGCTCCCTTCCTGGTGGCAGCGTCCCGGCACACGCTTGGGCATAAAGCTGCAACTGAAGGATGCACCCAAGAAAGATGGCAAAGTCGGTCCCGCATTCTTCGGGCTGAACTCCATTGTTGATTACGACTGGCAGTTATCTCTGGGCGAAGATGCCATCACGGAGGCGGAATTCGCTGAGCTGGCGCGCCTCAAGGTCCCACTCGTTCGGATAAGAGGAAAATGGATGGAGCTGCGGTCCCAGGACATAGAGGCAGCCATCGAGTTTTTCCGGAAAAACAAAGATTGCGAGATGACCCTTTCCGAGGCTCTGCGTCTTGGTCTGAATCTTCCTGGCCAATTATTGCCGGACGCCAAGTCCACACTCCCCGTTATGGGCATTCAGGCGGAAGGCCGGATAAAAGAGATGCTCTCCGCCCTTTCGGATCATGGAGGCCATCTGGAGGCAGTCCGGCCTCCCCAAAATTTCCGTGGAACTCTGCGGCCTTACCAGCTTCGGGGCGTCTCCTGGCTTATGTACTTGAACCGGCTCGGGCTGGGAGCCTGTCTGGCAGATGACATGGGCCTGGGAAAAACGGTGGAATTGATTGCATTTCTCTTGCGCGAACAACAGGATATTAAGAAAATTAATAGAGGAGGCGAATCCATGGATGGTCACAGACCTGCGCTTCTCATCTGTCCACTGTCCGTTGCTGGCAACTGGCAGAAGGAAATAGAGCGATTTGCTCCCAGCCTCAAGGTCCTGATGCACCACGGCCTGGGTCGTCTCTCCGGAAAGGGCTTCAGAAAGAAGGCAGAGATTGCCGATGTGGTCATCACCACCTACTCTCTTGCCCAGAGGGACGAAGAGGACCTTTCGGCTGTATCCTGGGATCATGTTGTCCTGGATGAGGCGCAGAGCATCAAGAACCAGTCTGCCCGGCAGACTCAGGCCATAAAACGCCTCAAAGCAAACCAGAAGATAGCTCTGACCGGAACGCCCGTGGAGAACAGGCTCTCTGAGCTATGGTCCATCATGGATTTCCTCAATCCCGGCTATCTGGGATCTTTCGAATCCTTCCGCAAGGACTATGTGCTGCCCATTGAGAAATACAATAGCAAATCACGTTCTGAGGCCCTGCGATCGCTTATTCAGCCATTCGTCCTGCGCCGGCTGAAGACCGATGCCAGGGTCATAAAGGACCTGCCAGACAAAACTGAGATGAAGGCCAACTACAATCTGACCTCGGAGCAGGCGACTCTCTATGCTGCTGTGGTCGAAGAGATGCTTGCCAGG
>CALMJN010000051.1 GCA_937864385.1 uncultured Methanosarcinales archaeon
CGGGATTAACTGGCATGCAAGCTCTATGGCAACCGCCGGCGAGCCCGCCATTTAATAATTTTAAAGATACTCATTATTCCAGGTTTAGATCTGGGCGAATCAAGCAGAAAAGCCACGCATGCGCCCTATTTCTCGCCATCCGCTTTAAACGCCTCGTGGAAAGCCACGCTGCCCCGCGGAATACGTCCGTCGAAAGACAGGCCAAAGAAGACCTCCGGGGGCACTCCCTCCAGCACCAGTCCCGGCATATTTTGGAACCCGAATTTTATATAGTACTCCGGATGACCCACCAGACAGCAGCCTCCCGCGCCCATATCTTTCAGCCGTGAAAGCCCCTCCCGGATCAGGGCTTTGCCGACGCCCTGCCGCTGCAGCTCCGGCAGCACTGAGACAGGCCCGAGCCCGTACCAGTTTTGGGTCCCGTCCGAGATGCTCACGGGAGAGAAAGCGATGTGACCAATAATCCGGCCGTCCAGTTCTGCGACCAGCGATAGCTTGAGGGCCCCGGCAGCACGCAGAGCCTCGATGATAAACTGCTCGGTCTGGTTGCTGATCTCCAGGGTCTCGAAGGCGGCTGCTGTCACCTCAGCTATCGCATCTGCATCAGCGTCTCTCTCGCTTCGGATAACGATCTTCTGATTCATGCCTTTCCTCTTCCTCCTTCCGTATGTCCAGATAGTTCAGAAAATTATTAGCTTTTAAAATTTAAGAGGGAGAGGCCATCCTAGAGCTCTCCCCACTGCATCTCCATAGGCCCCACCGGCTGCTCCAGTCCGAAGCTCTTCAGAACCAGCGGGTGCAGCTCCCCGAAGCAGCCTACGCGGCGTCCATCAGCCACCAGGTCCGCCCCCCTTCCCGGCAGCAGTGCCCCGTCCTGGGAGGGCACTATCTCCGCTGCCACGCCCATCTCCCGCAGCACGGCATCGGCCACGGATCGGATCTCGGAGAAGTGGGCAGCGCTGTGGATGCTGGCCGCGGCCAGGTTCATGCGCGTCTTTCTCTCCAGCGCCACAGCTCCTGCGGCAAAGATCCTCTGGGGCAGGGGATGATGCTGGTTCAAGGCAAAGATCTCCAGCAGGCTGGAGAGGAGCGATGTGCGGAGAATGGTGTGCAGCTCGCTGATGGGATGCATCACCCGCACTGCGCCGAGGGCCTCAGGCGAGCTTTCCCGCCGCATCCATGAAAAGTGCATCTTCTCATTGGTCAGGGTGAAGGGCATGACCTCCAGGTAACCCAGCCCGGCCAGGATCTCCCTGATCTCCCCCTTGCGGGCCTCGGAGGGGTGGGCCCTTCCCACGGTCACGGTCTGAGGCAGGCGCGCCTCCAGTTGGTCAAAACCATAGGCCTTGGCCGCGTCCTCGAATATATCCCAGGAGTGCATGATATCCGCCCGGTAGGCCGGAACCTGCACCTGGACCCGATTGCCGTCCGCTCTGGCCCCGAAGCGCATCCTCCCCAGGGCCGCTGCGAGCTCCGCTGAGCTGAGGTCAAAGCCGATCAGCCGGTTCGCCTCGGCTGTGCTTACGGTCCAGGAGGAGGGCTCCAGGTTGGGGGAGAAAAAGTCGCCCTCTCGCCTCTTGACCAGCACGCTCTCAATCCTGCCCCCCCGCTCCGCCAGGGAGGTGACCACGATGTTCAGGGCCTTGAAGACCATGCCGTCCATGCCGGTGACATCAATGAAGAGGTCCTCCGTCTCCTCGGTGACCGAGGTCAGCTCGCCGTTGATGATGGGCGGGAAGGAGAGCACCTGATCTTTGGAATCCACTATGAGCGGAAAGCGATCGCAGCCCTGCAGAATGTGGCCGTAGCCTTTGCCCTTGGGGTGCTTTTCCAGGATATCCTTCATGCTCATCTCCTCGCTGAAATCGAGCGGCACGAAGCTTCTCTCCGGGCTCTCTCCGAAGTAGCGGAAGGGGGGACTGACCCGGGAGATGTCGTGCACCCCGATGGCCACCTTGCGGCGGTTCCTGCCCAGACCCCAGTGCAGATCCTCCTGCAGGCCCATGAGCGACTCTATAGCCTCATCGGAAAAGGACAGCCCCCGCACCACGGCGCAGCCTATGACCGGGCGGACAGCTAAGACGGACTCATCCACCTGCAAAACGATGGGCCCTTTCTCTACGGAATATTCCGCCAGCTCGGTCTCCAGGCCCAAAAAGCCCCGCATAGCCCTGGCCACCCCTTCGGCGCTGTAGAGGTCCGGCCGGTCGGGGAAGAACTCCACATCCACATACTCCTCTTCCGCCCGCTTTCCGATATCTGCGCCCATCATGGCCAGCCGGGCCATGATCGTCTCTTTTGAGGCTCCAATCAGCCTCTCCATATCATCATAATGAATTCTTACTACAGGCATGATCTTTCACCTCAGAGCTTGATAGAGACCGGTGTTGCTCGCAGCCATTCCAGGTCCGACTGATATAGCAGCCGGAGATCCTTGAGCCCCAGCCGGAGCATGGCCACCCTGGAGACCCCCAGCCCCCAGGCCAAAACG
>CALMJN010000052.1 GCA_937864385.1 uncultured Methanosarcinales archaeon
CTGCCTGTTGCGGCGGCTGGCTGGATGACCTCTCCAGCTTTTATCGCACCAAGAAGATGGCTGTCCCCTGGTCCAATGCCAATGCCCATTATCAGGATGGATCAAGGGGCTGCGGCGGCTGCTCGGCAGTGCCGGCAAATAAAATCTCCACCAGCCCCAATTACAAAGTATCGTCCATATCCACGAGCCGAATCGCCACACAAGGCATCCCACAGGAGCAGGCCATAGCCAACATCAAGGGCGTGCTCCTGCAGGGCAAAGCCATATGGTTCGGCTTCTTCCTGCCCGATGCAGCTTCCTGGAGCAATTTTCAAGAGTTCTGGGGCAGCAAGCCGGAGGCTGCCCTCTGGCAGCCGGACTACGCCTGCGGCAGGACCTACAGCTATCAGAGCGGAGGAGGTCATGCCGTTCTCTGCCTGGGCTACGATGACACCGATCCCAAAAACCGCTACTGGATCATGCTCAACAGCTGGGGCACTACGGCGGGCCGACCTTCTGGCCTCTTCCGGGTGGCCATGGACATGAACTACAATTGCAGCTACACCGGCCTGGGATATGCCTTCTACTGGATGACCCTTGACCTGAGCTATGATGCAGGCCAGAACAGCGCTCCCCAGACGCCTGCCCCGGTTCAGGGGCTGACTCAGGGATATGTGGGAAAGATGCTGAGCTACACCGCTACCGCAAAAGATCCAGAGGGCGATCAGCTCTTCTTTACCTTCGACTGGGGAGACAGCACCACCTCCAAGACAGAGCTTTCCGCCTCTTTTACGGGCAGAGCAAATCACATCTGGAAGGACAAGGGAGTCTATGAGGTGAAGGCCATGGCCACGGACAGCCAGGGCGCTTCCTCGGGCTGGTCGGAGCCATTCAGCGTCAGCATCTCCGGCTCCAGCACAGTCAACAGCCCGCCCAATAGACCATCCACTCCGGCTGGAATCTACAGCGGCCAGGCGGGGATAAGCTATACTTTCACCGGATATGCCGCCGATCCCAACCGCGACACACTCTCTTATGCTTTTGACTGGGGAGACGGCCAGAGCAGCAGCACCGATTTGATGAGATCGGGCCTTTCAGGACGGGCCTCACATGCCTGGTCCGGGGCAGGAGCATACAGCGTCCGGGTCCAAGCCACGGACAGCAGCGGCGCACAGTCAGCCTGGTCGGCGGCAAAGACAGTGATCATCAAGAAAGCTGCCGGCCAGAGGGCCTCTCGGATCCTGGAGAAAGCCGCTCTGAAGATATCCGCCAGTAAGGCCGATCTGGCGCTGGCTAAAAAGAGGATTGGCTGAGGCCTAGCAGACCTCTTTGGGCAGAGACCGAACCATGGCCTCGGCTCTCCGGCCCACCTCAGACGGATCCAGGATCAGACGGGCTACGCCGCTATCTATGGCTGCTCTGGCCACGGCCTCGGCCACGGCAGGCACCACTCTCTGATCCAGAGGGGAGGGAATGATATTCTCCTCAGAGACCGGCTCCACCAGAGCGGCTATAGCCTGCGATG
Source organism: uncultured Methanosarcinales archaeon (assembly GCA_937864385.1). Lineage (GTDB taxonomy): Archaea > Halobacteriota > Methanosarcinia > Methanotrichales > Methanotrichaceae > Methanothrix. The sequence continues at coordinate 1,505 of CALMJN010000052.1, forward strand.
CAGCCACCTTCATGGGCTCGTTTATGTCAGAGGCCCTCACATCCAGGGCACCCCGGAATATGCCCGGGAACCCCAGGACATTGTTGACCTGATTGGGGAAGTCCGATCTTCCCGTGGCCACCACTCTGGCTCCGGCCTGCAAGGCCAGATGGGGCATGATCTCAGGGTCGGGGTTGGCCATGGCAAAGACTATGGCATCCTCGGCCATGCTCTCCACCATCGGCGGCGAGACTATTCCGGCCACGGAAAGCCCCAGGAATACATCCGCACCCCTCAGGGCATCGGCCAGGCTGCCTTTTATCTGACGCGGATTGGTCTCCCGGGCGATCCTCTGTTTTGCTTCATTGAGGTCAGTCCGCCCGGGATGGATCACCCCCCGGCTGTCGCAGAGGACGACATCTTTGGCTCCAAAGCTATAGAGAAAGCGGGTAACAGCAATGCCTGCCGCTCCCGCGCCGCTGACGGCCACGGAAATCTCCGAAAAGCTTTTTTTCACCAGCTTGAGGGCATTGATTAAAGCGGCCAGGGCCACCACTGCCGTGCCGTGCTGGTCGTCGTGAAAGACGGGAATATTAAGGGCTTTTTTGAGCCGCTCCTCCACCTCGAAGCAGCGGGGAGCGCTGATGTCCTCCAGGTTGACCCCCCCGAAGACGGGCTC
>CALMJN010000053.1 GCA_937864385.1 uncultured Methanosarcinales archaeon
GCCGATTCGCTTGTATCATGGAAATGGTATACGTTCCAGCTTTTAAGATTGTCTAGAACATAAGATTCTACATTTCTCGGCGAATATATTGCAGCTCCTGACAATCTGCTTTCTCTATGTCCCGAACCAACCGTATAGCTATACGGTCGCGGGTATCCTTGGCTATGATAAAAAGTTGTTTCATCACCAAAAACCAATGTGTCATTTACTGCCGGCACCCAAGTACAGCTATAGGCATTAGGGCCAAAGACAAGTCTAATTTGAATTTCTTCCGTTGACTTTTGGCCATAATATAAGAATGATTCTGCTCCGCCCCCTTTCGCCACAAAAAGCTGAAAGCTGCCCCCCACAACATGATTTAACAGCTCAAATATAGCAATGAAGTTGCTTTTTCCTGATCCATTGGCGCCTATCAACACGTTCAAGGGGCGTAAATCCAGCTTAAGCTCACGAATGGACTTAAAACCGGATACTTCAATTCGGTCCAGCTTCATACAACAGCTCCAAATGGACGATGATTTGCGTTAAATTAAAATGAAAGAATCTAAAGAGGCTTACGATGCCCCTTTTAGATCCTCCCTCTGGGTGAGATCCTTGATCTCCTGCCGCAGGTCCTCCGGCAGGCCCTTGATCTCCACATCCAAAAAGCCGCGCACGATGACGCTGGTGGCCTCCTCTGAGGTCAGGCCCCGGGCCATGAGATACTCCAGCTCCTCCTCGGAGATGCGGCCCACCGCCGCCTCATGGGACATATCCAGGTCCCGGCTCTGGCCGTCCAGCTCCGGTATGGAGTAGATCCTGCCCTTCTCCCCCAGCAGCAGGCCCACGCACTCCAGATGGGCCCGGGCACCGGGCACCCTGCCGGTCATGCGCCCCCGGGCGATGACATCTCCACCCACGGAGACCACCCGGGATATGGACTCGGCGCTGGTCTCGGGAGCATCCAAAAAGACATTGCTGCCTATGTCGATGTCTCCCATGGTGGAGTAGATCACCGAGTTGAAGCTGGCCACGGCACCCTTTCCAGCCAGGGTGGCGGTGGGGAATGTCTGCAGGGTTTTGACCGGCCGGAGCATGATGTAGTTGTTGGACATCGAGGCTCCCTCGCCCAGAACTATGCCCGTCCTGGGCCTGACCTCCACCTCCTTGCCCCAGCTATGGATCATGGTGAAGCTTACTTTGGCATCCTTCTGGACGTAATACTCCGATATGCCCAGGTGCAGCCCCCTCTGAACATGGGTAGGAGTGGTGCAGCCGGTGATCATATGCAGCTCCGAGCCCTCCTCGGCGATGACAATATTGTGCACCCTCTGATTGAAGTCGCTCGAGCCCAGATACAGGCAGCTCTTGATGGGGAATACGGTCTTGCTGCCCTTCTTGGCCCGCACGAAGAATCCGGAAGGCTCCGCTTCCGCCACCTCCGCCGTATATTTGTCGGCATCAGGAGCCACCAGCTTCCAGTAATAGTCCTGCAGGAAATCGTACTTCTTCAGGGCGGAGGCGATGTCCATCATCTCCACTCCCTCATACATGGAGCTGGCCACCACCGCCGTCTGGTCCATCTGGACATAGGCTCCGGCAGTCTCATCGTCGAGCTTCACGCCCACATCTAAAGCCGCCTTTTTGACCTCGGTGGGCAGGTCCTCAGCGCTCTGCAGGGCCTCATACTCCCTGGACTCGGACTTAAAGCTCTCCAGATCCACATCGGTGCCATAGGCCGCCTTCTTGTCCCGTGCCTTCCTGGCCTTTTCCTCTATACCGGACATGCGCTGCATCCTGCACACCCCTCATATCCGCTTCTCTTGATCTGCTCCAGTATCTCGCCCGGATTGCCGCTGCAGACTATGGAGCCTCCCAGCATGACATGGGCCCGATCCGCTTTCATGTAATCCAGAATATGGCCGAAGTGGGTGATGATCACCCCGGACTTGGTCCTGTAGCTAGGGCGCTGGTCCTTCTGGGTGAGAGTATTTATGGCCTCGCCGATGAGCTTGATGTTCTCCAGATCCACTCCCGAGTCCGGCTCGTCCAGCATCACAAAATCGGGCTGCTGGGCCAGTAGCTGCACCATCTCCGACCTCTTGACCTCGCCTCCGGAGAAGCCACGGTTGACGTCCCTGTCGGCAAATGCCTCAAAATCCATCTTCCGGAGGATGGCCGGAGCATCTGCATGGGGATTGATGATCTTGATCAGCTCCTTAAGCCGCAGCCCACGCAGAGCCGGAGGGCGCTGAAAGGCCATGCCTATGCCCAGGCGGGCCCTGCCATCCATGGACATGTGGGTGATATCCGTCCCCTTGAAGATGATCCTTCCCGCATCCACAGTATAGCGGGGTATTCCTGCTATTACATTAAGCAGGGTGGTCTTGCCCGTTCCATTGGGGCCGAAGAGGGCGTGT
>CALMJN010000054.1 GCA_937864385.1 uncultured Methanosarcinales archaeon
AGGGGCCGTTGAAGGGTAGGACACACCAACGGCGTCAACGTCGAGAGAAGGCGGCTTTATTATTCGATTAGGTAATGTACATATGGAGATCAGTCTCTTCCTCCTCCGCTCAATCCCCGGTCGTGGAAGTATTTGATAACCTCGAGTACGCGTTTTACATCTGTTTTAACGTCTGGTTTATATAATCACCCTCCTGGTGTGAGGTACTGTCTCGATAGATAAAAAAAATGTTTCGGTGTCGTCGCAGGGTGATGACCTATATCCCTAGCTGCGGTATGTGAGCTAAATAGCTTTCGCGAAGCTCTTTCTTGTCGATATGATCGTAGATATCGATCGCCTCTTTCCTCACGTCCCCGCGAAGCTCCTGGATGAATTCGCCAGGCATCCCAGCACGTCGGAGGTGGGCGGTGAACCAGTGGCGGCAACAGTGAGGCGAGAAGTGATCCTCCATCCGGTGGGAGGTGGGATCATGCAGACCAACTTGGGTGGCTACCTTTTCGACTAGTAAAATAGCGCCGAGGGTGAGATTCGAACTCACGAGACCCTTGCGAGTCACCAGCTATCCAGGAGAAATTCACTCCAGGCTGGCGCCCTACCGCTAGACGACCTCGGCACGGTTTACTTTTTGGCAGCATTTCCCGCTGCAGTGGCCGCATCCCTCTCGGATAGCTTCCACGCTTTGGGATAGGTGTTGGGCTGCATTATTACCCTTTCGGTCCGGGCGACGATGCCGCTCTGGCTGGCCAGCATCTCACGGCTCTCCATCTGGGCCACGCCCACGGCCACCGCCTCTCCCTTCAGGGTGAAGAAGGAGACCATATCCCCCTTATTTATATCTGTCTCCAGGGACAGCAGCCCCGGCGCTGCCAGGGGTGCACCGTGGCAGACCGCATCCACGGCATTGTCCGCAATAACCAGCCGTGGCAAATGGGCGAGCGCCGCCTCCACCGGCTGGATAGAGCGTCGTAGAGCCGATTCATCGCCCTTCTCCTTCCAGGCGGCCATGGCATCGGTTAGATTGTGCAGAGTAACCAGGGTCTTGTCCTCCCGGAATGGGCCCGCCCGGGTGCGTCGCAGCTCCTCCATATTCGCCCCGCAGCCTAAGGCAAGTCCGATGTCAAAGCAAAGCTTGCGAATGTAGGTTCCCGCCTCGCAGCCCACCCTCATCAGCACATGCTGCTCTTCAATCTCCAGGACCTCCAGATAATAGATTTTCCGCACCCGAAGCTCCTTGACCACGGAGGACTTGAGGGGAGGCTTCTGAAAGATGGGGCCCATGAACTCCCCGCAGACCTCCATGATCCGCTTCTTGGGCACGGGCTTATGCAGCCGCATGAGGCAGATGTACTCCTTTCCCGCCAAAAGCAGGGTCTCCATGATCCTGGTGGCATCCTCCAGAAGCACGGGCAGAATGCCCGTCACCTTGGGGTCCAGTGTGCCGCTGTGCCCGGCCTTGTCCACCTCCACTATGCGCTTGACCCAGGCCGCCACCTCATGGCTGGTGGGCCCGGAGGTCTTGTCCAGATTGATGGCCCCTAAAGAAAGATGCTGCTTGAGGCTCCTCTGCTCCGGGGGGAGGCCATAAGAGGGGTCGGTCTTTCCCTTCCGCTTGACCAGGACCGACCTCTTCCTGTCGGAGGGCAGGATCTGGGGATAGCTCTCCTCCCGGCCGTGGGGAGGGGATGCACCGGAAGATGATGAAGAAGAATGGGCTCTGCTCTCTGAGGAGGCCTGCCGGCCATACTGCTGGCCCTTCCGGGATGATCTATCCCTGTCCGGGCGGTGGATCACTGGCACTCTCGGCCCCTCACTGCCGCCATAACAATGGCCAGCGTCCCTGCCTCATCGAACCTTCCGCTGTCCACCACCAGGTCGTAGGCGGAATAGTCATTGATATCGATGTTGTAGTACATCTTGTACCGGCGCGCCTCGCTCTCCTCCCTGGTCCTGGTCTCGGCCATGGCATCCTCGATGAGCTTTGCCTCCCTCCGGGATATGCGCTCCGCCCTCGTCCTCAGGTCGGCCTTGAGCAGCACCTTGAGATCGGCGGAGAGGAGATGCCCGGAGAGCCGCCCCTCGAATACCCCGCCGCTGCCGTCCTTGGCCAGAGTCCTCTGGGCGTCGTCTACCAGATAATCTATCTCCGGCCCCTTCTCCGCCAGCCGGTTCATGTCCTTGACCGAGATATTCTTCTCCGCCGCAATCTTGCGAAAAAGGCTGCCGGAGTTGACCCAGCGCAGCTTAAGCTCAGCCGAGAGAGAGCGGGCCAGGGTGGATGTGCCGGTTCCCGGCGCACCGCTGATGGTTATGATCATCCTAGCTCATGCTCCCTATATCCAGGGCCTTTCTGATGATCTGCGATACGGGCAGAGAGCAGACGAAATACCAATAGAACCAATAGAGTATTGGTCCCAAAACGGTGGTGTTGATTGGATGAGTTCCCCAGAAGGGAAAGGTCATGGTCAGAGCGGAGTGCTCGCCGATATAAAGATAGGCCCACATGAATAGGGGTATGGATATGATGCCTATGTAGAGCATGGGCTTGAACTGCATCTGCATCATCTTGCCCTGCTCCGAGACCATCTTCATCTGCTCGCTCTGCAGAGCCTGGATCCTGGCCTGGTCTCCGGAGAGCTGGGCCTCTTTCATGCTGCGCTGGAGCTTCTTCATCTTCTCCTGCTGCAGCCTCAGAAAATCCCAGTCCATGGTGTACTTCTGAATCAGGCTGGCGTATAAACCGGTAACAGCAGCCAGGATGAAAAGCACCACATGAAAGGGCAGGATATCGGGAAGCCACCCGATGAGCTGCCCGGTGGCAACTCCCAGGCCATCCCTTAGATCGGAGCTGACCATGATCCCAAAAAAGAGGACAAAGCCCACCGCCAGGGCGGCCCTGTCCAGAGACTCTGTCAGCCCGTGCTTCATGCCGACGCTCCGAAGAACTTCTGCATCATGGGATACATCTCCTGAATCTGCTCGCTTGCTATCTGCTCATAGAGCCGGTAGACGATGCTCACCGCCAGGAGCAATCCTGTTCCCCCCGCGCCTCCCAAGGTGCCAAGCAGGCTGGCGATCAGGGTCAAAACGCCGATGATCACACCGCCGATAACTGTGACCTTGGGGATGTACCTCTCCATCAGCCTTTCGATGGAGGCAGGATTCCTGCGATATCCCGGAACCTGCAGCCCGGAGTTGTGGATCTTGGCGGCCACACTCTTTGGTCCCATGCCCGTGGTCTCAATCCAGAATATGGCGAAGAGTATGCCGCCCAGGATGAGGAATATGGAATCGGTCAGGACATGCAGCACTATCTGCCAGATGGCTATCGGGGAGAAGCCCAGCTCAGTCATCCCGGCATTGGATGAGGCAACCATGCTCGGTATCCAGTCGCTGGGACCGCCGATGGGCGAGAGGTAGTACATCAGGCCCGATATCGGCTGGGGCGATGAGCCGCTGACGGCCGCCCCGGTCGCAGCATCATACCTGGCCTGGGATACGAAGTCTCCCAGGAAGCTGGAGTAGCCGGTATAAACTGTGGTCAATCCCTCTCCGGTCACCGTGGCCGTGGTCACCGTTCCTATCTTGGAGGCGGCCAGGGACCCCAGCATCTGGATGTTTGCCTGTATGGCCCGCACCAGGATCATGGGCAGAACCGAGGCGTAAACCAGCTTGACCGGGAACCTTCCTCTGGCCCCCCTCACCCGGCTGTGAGCCAGGGGGATCTCAATTCTGGTGGACTCCACGAATACCACCAGCAGTATGATGATGATGGTGGAGATCAAAGCCAGAATTCCGCCGGTGACAAAGACATATTGCAGCCCCTCCGAGGTGAATAGGGTATCAAATCCGATGAGCTGCTGGGCGAAGATGTAGATCCACTTGGGTATGATTCCCACGGGAAGGCCGCCGTCACCTGATGCGGGATTAATTATACCCGTGACAAGCTGCTGGGCGATTCCCGCCACGATGAACAGGCCCACCCCTGAGCCCACGCCCCATTTGGATACGACCTCATCCATATAGACTATAAGCGAGCCGCCCACGAAGACCTGAATGAATATCAATAAGGAGATTATGCCCGTGGTGACCCCTAAGGTTGTGGCCAGCCCGGCATCTGGCAGCAGATAGCCTCCCAGCACCTGAGGCAGAGCCTCCACTGCCACCATGACAAAGACCAGGGCTTTTTGAGTGCCCTGATAGATGGCCTGGTCTCGGGGATCGCTCAGATTGAGCTTTAGTATCTGGGCACCCACCAAGAGCTGCAGTACGATGGATGCCGTGACTATGGGACCTATTCCCAAAAGCATCATCGAGCCGAAGGATCCGGCAAAAAAGGCCCGGTAGGCGCTGAATATATCAATGGACGCCTTGGACAGCCCGAAGAGGGGGATGTTTCCCAGGACGAAGTAAAGCATCAGAATTGCTATGGTCCAGCTTAACTTTCTCTTAAAATGGACGTGCCCTGTGGGCCGCTCCACAGAAGGGAGCCGGCGCACAAAGGGCTCTATCGCATAAAAGAAACTCTGCTGGTTCATACTACTACTGCTTGACCACCAGCAGCCTCGATTTTGTCTTTAGCCGTCGCAGAGAATCCAGCCGCGCTTACGGATAGCCTTCTGGTTACCTTGCCGCTGCCCAGGACCTTCATGCCGGACAGCTCAATACTGCCCTCCGGCCCTGCCATCTGGTCCAGGACGCCCACGTTGACGGTCTCGATATCCGGAGTCAGGGGCAGCCGGACAAATCCATGTCTGCCCATCTCCGTCCCGAGAAGCATTGATCGCATGAAATGATGCTTGCATTTGCCCACATCACCTCTGCCGCCGCGGGTGCCGCCACCTCTATGGTTTTTGTGCTTGCCATGATATGTTCGGTGGCCTCTGCGTTCCTTTGTCTTTGGTCTAACCATGCTTCTCACCTCATCTTCTTGATTAGATCTGCCAGATCGGCTCGAAATCCAAGGTCTCCGCCTTGCTGTGCCGTCTTCTTGATGGTCTTCAGGCCTTTCCTGGCAGGGTGCAATCTGAATATGGGCTTGATTCCCAGATCCTTGAGGCTTGTTGCACCGGAGTTCAGGGCTGCCGCCAGCTCAGCAAAGGAGCGGTATGCAGTCTTCTCCTTCAGGAAGTCCTCGGTCAACCTGAGGTTTCCGGCCAGTCGCCCCCGCCGCTCTAATAGCATGGCCAGGGACTGGTCATCGATCTTTCCCCAGGCCACATAGTCCTTGACCTTCTGGATCATGCCCCGGAAATGCTCGTCCTCGGGGACGACGATGCAATGGTTGACCCGGTGCATACGCAGCATCTCCAATGTGGACTTGATCTCCGGTCGAAGGTTCACCTCGCCTCTTAGTCTGATTATGGCAAACATCTTCAGGCCCTCACTTGTATGGTATTGAGGAGCGCATTGTAGGTGGCCTTGGCGAAGTTGAGTGTGGTGCGGGTGGACCCGGCCGTCCTGGTCCAGACATCCTTGATCCCGGCCATATCCATGACCTTCTTGGATGTCTCACCGGCGGCTATGCCCAGTCCCCGCGGAGCGGGAATGAGAACTACCCGAACGCTTCCCGACTCACCGGTTACCATATAGGGCACAGTATGGCCCTGGCCGCAGCCGCATTCCCAGCTGCCGCAGCCTCTCTTGACCTTCATCAGATTCATCTTGGCATTATCGATGCCCTTCTTGATGGCCTTTCCCACCTGAACATCCTTGCCCTCTCCGAGGCCGATATACCCGTCCCGGTTTCCTACGATGACCGTGGTCCTGAATTTGACCCTTCTTCCTGAGTCGGTCATCCTCTGAACCATATTGATGTCCAGGACCTCGTCCTCAAGTCCGGGCACCAGCACATCCACCAGGCCGGCTTCTTTGATAGGCAGGCCAGAGGCCACCGCCTCATCGAAGGTGGTTACCTGCCCCTCAAATACTAGCTTTCCCAGCCTGGTCTTGGGGACCCACTCTTCCTGGTAAAAATCACGTTGCTTTCTTTTCTTGTCCATTTAAGCTCACCCCAGTATCTTCTCCTTGACCTGCTGGAATTGGGCCACTATATCCGCGCCGGTGTAATCCTTTATGTGCTGACCAGATATCCTCTCCTCCTCGGGCAGGATCTCTGAGCCATGAGGCACATCCACGCCGGCATCCACAACGCCCTTGATGGCGGCATAGATCCGGTTTCCTCTGGTGGAAGAGTGCAGACCGATGTCCGCTATGCCTTCGCTTATCCCCAGAGCCAGCATCTTCTTGCCGAAGAGCAGGCCGGTGAGGTAGGCGGCGGGAATATTGCCCTTGCTGAAGGTATATCCGAAGTCCTCCAGGGCCCGGGAGGTGACTGTAAGAAGGGTCTTGTCTCCCGTCTGCTCCGCCAGCACCAGCTGTAGTGTGGTGCTGCAATTGCTCTTCCTGATTACCACTCTCGGTTTCTTGGATAGTATCAGCTTGTATCTTACATGATAGTTGGTCTTGCCCTCTCTCCGCCTGCGGAAGGGCACTCTGTATCTAGGTCCAGTAGCCAAGTCACTCACCTCTGGCAAGGCCCTTGGCCTTGATGTAAGCATTCAGGTGGGCCAGATTCCTGTACTCTCCGCCCTTGGACTTGCGGTAAAGCAAGCGATAGGCATGGCTGTCTATCTGGCCGCCCTCTCTCATCTCCCGCAGCCTCTTTCGGAGAGCTCTGATCTTGGTCATCCACTGCTCTTTTCTCGGGTTTCTCGCTCCGACGGCGCCTCTTCTGCGGCCCGGTCCCTTGCAGTGGCCGTAGGCCCGCTTCTCGGCCCTGGCCCGGATCCTGCCCCGGCTGTTGCCCTTCTTGGGTTTGGCCTTGATGTTCCCGGCCTGGATCTGAGAGCGGATATCCTCGTGGGTTATGGCGTCGGATAGATCGCCGGAAACCTCCGGATCGGGATTGATCCAGACCCGGCTCTCGCCCACCTTCAATTCCGCTGCGGCCAGCCGCCGCTGGGTGGTAAATCCTGGCATCCTAGGCCCCTCCGGTAGCATTGAGAACCTTGAGGCCGGCCTGCGCCGCCTTGGCCTGGATCTCCAGCCGCTTTTTCTTGCCCACAGCAGAGGCTATGCGCACGGCGTAGCCCTCTGCCTTTTCCAGGTCAGCCGGATTGTAGACCAGCATCTCCGGCAGGCCACAGGGATGGTATCCCCTGACTGCACTGGGGCTGCCATAGCCCGGTCGGACCAGCTTTCCCTTGGCCGCTATCTGCTGGCGGAGTTTGTTGTGCAGGCCGCGAGGCTTTCTCCAGCTGGTGGCCAGCCGTATCTTTTTATGTGAATCATGACAGTTGAACTCGGGCTTCTTTAGCTTCTGCCGGGTTCGGACTCTCAGCAATCTCTCTGCCACTGCCGTCACCTCTTCTCCACCAGGTATATTCCGTCCTGGAATATCCTGATATCGAAACCACGCACCTTGGTAGCCTGCTCGATGTTGGCCATGGTCTGACCAACCTGCTCCTTGTCGATGCCTGTTATGCTCACTTCATCTTTGCCTATCTCGACCTTGGCGCCGGGCAGAATCCTGGCGGATCGAGGTTTTCTCTCACCCAGAAAATTGTTTATGATGAGCTCATTGGAAGCAGCCTTGAGCTGAATGGGAAAGTGAGAGTACACTACCTTCATCTTGTACTCGTAACCCCGGGTCACGCCGGCAACCATGTTGCCGATGTGAGCCGCCAGGGTTCCCACCATTGCTCTGTGCTGCTTTCTATTGAGCCTGGAATTCACGATCAGTTGAGAGTCCTCTTTCTTGATCTCTATCTCGGGATAGGAGAGCTGCCGGGTGAGCTGGCCCTTGGGCCCCTTCACCGTGACCGTGTTTCCTTCCACGGATACAGCTACTCCTTCCGGGATCTCTACCGTTCGTGCGATCTCTTTGACCATTGCGATCACCTAATACACATAAGCCAGGAGCTGACCGCCCAGAGACTGGGACCTGGCATCGGAATGAGCCATGACCCCTTTGCTGGTGCTTAGAATCAGAACTCCGAAGTTCCTGGCCGGGAGGAATCGCTTCTCCCATTTCTCCATCTCGGTCACCTTGGTGGAGAACCTGGGCTTGATCACACCGCAGCGGTTGATCTTGCCCAAAAGCTTCACCCGGAACATTCCCGACTTTCCGTCGTCAACAAATTCAAACTCGCCTATGTATCCTCTATCCGCCATAACCTTCAGAGCCCTTCCTATGAGCTTGGAGGCGGGATGGATGATGCATTCAGGCTTGCCTACACTCTCCGCATTCTTTATTACGGAAAGGGCATCGGCCAGTGGATCCAATAACATTGTAGCCACCTACGAATACTTTTCAAAGCCCATCTCTGGGGCGATCTCTCGGAAGCACTGCCTGCAGAGGTATATGCCATACTTTCTCACCAGGCCGTTCTTATTGCCGCAGCGCTTGCACAGGTTTGCGCCTCTTCCGTAGACCTTCTTTCCTTTCTTCATGCTGCCTCCAAGATCTCAATGCCGAACTTCTTGGCCACGAAATCCATGGTGTCGTCCTTGTTCAGCCTCTGCCTTACAGGAAGCTTCTTCTGGCATACCCGCCTCTTTGCTATCCTGTATCCGGCCCTCTTCATGGCCACGGAGACATCCATTCCGAATATGCCGATCTCGGGATCGTATCTCATGCCCGGAAAGTCGGTATGCTCCTCAATGCCGAAAGAGAAGTTGCCCTGCTGATCGAACTGGCTCTTCTTGAGGCTACTCCCTGCTGCCTTTAGAGCCACGGCCAGAAAATCCTCGGCTGCTTTACCCCGCAAGGTCAGCTTGGCACCTATGGGCTCGTTCTTCTTGATTCCGAAGGTTGGCAGAGTCTTCTTGGCAATGGATCGAACCGGCTGCTGCTTGGCTATGGTCTTCATAATGGTCTCGGCGTTGACCAGCCTCTGGCCGCTCTCACCTACGCCTATATGCACCACGACCTTGTCCACACGGGGAACGAGATTGGCGTTCATCTGACAGCCCCCAGCTTGATCACTGGCTCATCCTTGCCGATCATGTAAACATAATCCTCGATGGTCTCGAACTCTTTGTCCCCGGAGATGATGACCCGATTGGGCTGGGAGCTCTTCACGGTTATGATCTCCTTGATCTTCCCCGTCTGGCCGGAATGCTTTCCGCCCACGACCATGGCCAGGTTTCCCACCTCAAAGCCGATCTGATCTTCTATCTGCTTGTCCGGTATAGAGAGCACCAGAGAGTCGCCCACCTTATAGTCTCCCTCGGCCAGTTTGTTGGAGCCGTCGGAGAGGTTGAGCTGCTGCTTCTTGCCCTTGAGTATGGTCTTGTTCTCGATCCTGGCCAGTTTTCGAACTGCTCCCGGCTCGAGAAGGCTGAGATAGAACATGCCCTTCTCGTCTTTGAGCATGCGGTATTGCTGATCCAAAGACGGCACGGATATGACATCGAATATGCCCACCGGCAGCTTGTAGTCCTTCTGGGTCTTGCCATCCACCAGGACATTGCCCTCGTAGAGAATCCTCTTGGCCTCGCGGGCGTTGTCCACCAGCTTGAGCATATCCCGGACGATCATCAATAGCGGCATGCTCTCGGCGGAGGAATGAGGTCCAGGGCTGGGCTTGGCCACCCAGGCATGGTTCTTCCTGGAGATGGGCCAGCTTACGGGAATGGTTATCCTCTTTTGATGTCTGCTCATTCTGATCGCCTCGCGAATATCTTCTCTCGCTCTGTATCCTCCATGTCCAGCTTGATGATCATGACATTGGAGGGATGAATGGTCCTGGGCACCTCGGTTCCGTCGGATCGGTAGTTGCTTACCCCGGCTACCTTGATGGTGCATCTCTTGATATCCACGTCCTCGACCTCGCCTTCCGTGCCGGCGTGGTCGCCTCTCATGACCTTCACCGTATCGCCCTTTCGCACCTGAGCATTGCGCTTCTTCAGCTCCTCGCGGAGAGCCTTGCTCAGGGGTGCGTGCATGTACTTCTGACGCTTATGCAAGGGCGACGTGTACCTTTCCTTTCGTTGCTTTCTTGGCTGTTTGGAAATCATAAAATCATCACACAATTATGGACGCCGCAGAAGCTACCTTTGAGAACCTCTCCGCTACCTCGCGTGCCACCGGTCCCTTGACCTCCGAGCCCTTGGGAACGCCCTCGTCATCCACGATGACTGCGGCATTGTCCTCGAACTTAACCCGGAGACCGTCGGGCCTGCGGAACTCCTTTCTCTGGCGTATGATGACGGCCTTGAAGATCTGCTTTCTCATATCCGGAGTTCCCTTTTTCACTGATACTATGACCACGTCCCCAATTCCAGCGCAGGGCTGTCTATTTTTCACGCCTCGATAATTCTTGACTGCGATGACGTGTAGCGTCCGCGCACCTGTATTGTCTACACAATCCAGGTATGCGCCAGTGTTGATCGCCCTTGGGATCTTGGCCTTCTGTCCCTTCATTTCAAGACCTCCACCACAACATAGGATTTGGTCCGGGAAAGGGGCCGACACTCCGCTATTTTGACACTATCTCCCGCCTTGGCTTGGATGCAGGGGGGATTGTGCGCATGGATTTTGGACTGTCTCTTCTCGAATCGTTCGTACTTCGTTGCCTTCTTCTCGAATTTGCGCATGACTACCACAGTATTGTCCATCCTGTCGCTGACCACGGTGCAACTGAAGACCTGGCCGCGCACGGATAGATTGCCATGGAAGGGACACTTTGGATCGCTGCACTCCTTCTCCGGAGCCGCAACATCCAGTCCGATATCCCTCATAACTTCCACCTCGTCTTTTGCATTCTCTTGCTTATTCTGTTCTCGGGCTGCGAGATCAAGACCGAACCTGCGATCCTCACCTTCTGCCCGCCGGGCAGGGTGAAGTCCAGGCTCGTATTCTTTTTGGCAAGGCGCACCACCTTGGCTTTTGTCTCCAAAAGGAAGGTATTCCTGGTCTCGTCTATAACCTGACCGGTGAGCCCGGCCTGGCAGGGATTGCTGCTCTGACCAACCGTTATGTGGAGGCCGATCAGCTCATGCCGGGCCAGGTTGTCAGGTCTCAGGCTCACTTTGATCTTCTCTCCGTCTGGACGGTCTTGATCCTGGCTATCGTCCTGCGCAGGTCTCTTATCCTTCCGGGTTTTTCCGGAGCGCCTCCGGCGGTGACGATGCCTCTCTCGCGGATGAGCTCGCTTTCGAGCTTTCGCAGCTCCTCTGCAATCTCCTCCTGGTTCATGTTTCGGATCTCGTCAATCTTGAAGATAGCCATAAAGCTCACTCTTCCTTGGCGCCGGGCTCGGCATCGGCCTTCTCTTCAGGCAGAGGTGCCTCCTCGATCGCGCCCTCGGCTGCAGCCACCGGCTCGTCCATGGGAACGGGTGCAGGCTCGGATGAGGGCTCAGACTCCAGCAGCTGATCGAGATCGCTCTTTTTCTCAGGAGCAGTCTCTGCTGCCTGCTCAGGCGCTGGCTTTGGTGCCGGTGCCTTCTCCGGCTTCTTCTGCTCCACCGGAGCGGGCGCCGGCGCAGCCTCTACAGGCAGCTCAATCCGGAAGTCGTCAGGAAGCCTGACGTCAGGCGGTATGATCCTGACCTGGCAGCCGATAACTCCCAGCTTCTTGACTGCCACGGAGTAGCCTCTGTCCACCAGATCCACGGCCGGCTTGCCGGAGTGCTTGATATAACCGGAGATGAACTTCTCCGTGCGTGAGCGCGGTCCGGTGAGCTTGCCGGAGATGACTATCTCGCAGCCTAAAGCCCCTGCGTCCATCACTCTTCTCATCATGGACTGGCCTGCCTTCCGGAAGTACCAGCCCCTCTCCAGAGAGGAGGCGAGACGGTTGGCCACCACCCGGCCGTTCAGATCGCCCCGGCCCACATCCTGGACATCGATCTGAGGATTGTCCAGATGGAACCTGCGATCCAGGTCGCGGGTGATCTTGCGGATAAGCTTTCCGCCCTTGCCTATGACCATACCCGGCTTTTCGGCATAAACTGTGATCTGGGTGCCCATGGGGGTGCGGTTCATAACCATGCCCCCGTAGCCTGCCCTCTCCAGCTCCTCGGCCAGATACTCATTGACCAGAGCCTTGGATATGCCCTCAGCCACGAACTTCTTCTCGACAGACATCAGCTCTTCACCTCTGTCAAGACCATCTCCACCGAGACCGTCTCAGTGTTCTTGGGTGTGGCCCTTCCCATGGCCCGAGGCATCCATCCCTGAATGGTTCTGCCCTTCTTGGTGCCGGCATGGAAGATGCGGAGCCGGTCCGATTCCATTCCCTTGTATTCGGCATTGGCCACGGCGTTCTTGAGAACAGTCAAGACCTCTTTTGCCGCCTTCTGCGGATATCTGCCCGCATCCCATCCCAGCAGGTTATGCCTGTGGGCCACATTCCTGTTGTAGCGCTTGAAGGGCACCGCCCTCTTCAAAGCAATTACATCTTCCAGGTAAGTGAGGGCGGCCTGTGCCCTCATGCCCCTTAGCGTTCTGCAGATCTCCCGGGCGTGCTTTGGTGAGATGTGAAGCTCCATCCCCATGGCCCTTGAAGAGCGTCCTGCAGGCGTAAGCGAATAATCTAATCTGCCCAAATCAACACACCTCACTTCAGCGGCACATATTTGCTCGATCTGGTAGCGCCGACGCCTGCAGCTCCATGTTGGACGCGGCCTCTGGTCAGCGCGAACTCGCCGAAGTAGTGCCCTATCATCTCGGGCATGACCTCTACCTTCTCAAAGCTCTTGCCGTTGTAGATCTCTAAGCTCTTGCCCACCATGTCCGGCAGGATGATCATATTCCGGATGTGGGTTCGAACCGAGTCCTTGCTCTTGAAGCCTGAGAGAAGCTTCTTGTTCTCCTTCATCAGGCCCCTCTTGATCGATCTGCGCTGCCGCGCTGGTAAGAGCCCGGCAAGCTCCTCTATACTAAGCTTGGCGAGGTCGGCAACCTTCCGGCCCCGATACAAGAATTCTTCCTTCCTCTTGGGAAGCTTGGATCCTGCTTTCTTAGCCAAATTCATCACCTAGCGCTTGCCGGTCTTCCTTGCGGCTATGGATCCGACCTTTCGGCCGGGCGGGGTATTCCTGCTTACAGTCTTGGGCCGGCCGGGATGCTGCCGTCCGCCGCCTCCGAAGGGATGGTCTACGGCGTTCATGGCCACGCCCCGCACAATGGGCCACTTCTTGGCCTTGGACTGGAACTTGAAGAAGCTCTTGCCCGCTTTGACCAGGGGCTTGTCCAGGCGACCTCCGCCGGCCACAACTCCTATGGTGGCCATGCACTTGGGAGAAAGCCATTTCATCTCCCCGCTGGGCAGCTGCACCACAGTCTGGCCCACATCATGAGCCACCAGTATGGCGCATACGCCCGAGGATCGGGCGAACTGGCCGCCGTGGCCGGGCTGGGATTCCACATTGCAGATGGGGATTCCCTCCGGAATCTCGGCCAGCGGCAGGGTGTTTCCCGGCTCGATTGGCGCGGATATGCCGCAGGCTACCTCCTGGCCCACATACATGCCCTCGGGTACCAGGATGTATCTCATCTCTCCGCTCTCCAGGGCCACCAGCGCCACAGGGGCGCTCCGGGCCGGATCGCGCATGATATCCATTACAGTTCCCTTCACCGTGGCATCGTGATCTGGCTTGAGGTTCTTGATGTCAGCTCTGTACCTGTGAGAGGGTGCCCTGTAGTTAGGAGATCCTTTTCCTCGGTTTTGAGATATGATTCGATGTCCCATATTTTTCCCACCTACAGCAGACCTAGCCTGGTGGCCAGCTCATTGGCGCTGCCCTCTTTGGCCAGCTTGACTATGGCCTTCTTCTCTCCCTGGGAGGTGATCATGGTCCGCACACTCTGGACCTCTATATCATAGATGTCCTCCAGGGCTTTCTTGATCTCCGGCTTGGTCGATCTCATGTTCACCAGGAACTCCAGAGTGTTGTTGGAGTCGATCATGCCGGTGACCTTTTCTGTGACATAGGGGCTCTTGATGATCATTGCTCTGCCTCCTGACCTTTTTTGGCCAGCTTGTCCAGGGAGGACTCGGTCCAGATCGTGAGCCTTCCGGCCTGGGTTCCCGGAGCGAGAAGCTCGGCGTTGAGCCTCTCCACGGTGACGAAGTCCACGCCGGGCAGGTTACGGGCCGCCTTGCCCAGGCCGGAGTCTGTCCCGGCGACGATGAGCAGGCTCTTTCTGCCCTTGTACTTCCTGCCCCGTAGCTTGCCCTTGCCGGCGCGGATGTTCCGGCCCAGCTTGGCCCGCAGGACGTCGTCGTAAAGGCCGGCGGCTTCCAGGAACTTAATGACCTCGCTGGTCTTGCTCAAGGACTCGATATCGTTCTTGGCCACTACGGGCAAATCCCGCTGGAACTTATGGCCTCGAGCGGCCACCAGACCGGATGAAGCAGTCGCGGCTATGGCAGAGCGGATGGCCTTTCTCCTCTCCTTCTTGTTCACCTTTTCCGAGTAAACGGCATTGGGCTGGGGAGCATGGGATCGCCGCCCGCCCACGGCCATGGGAACGCCTGCTGCCCGGCGACCGTTCTTGAGCCTGAGGACTCTGGATGTGCCGTGTCCCGTGCCCCAGGAAACGGCAGAGGTGTTCATGCCGGCATAAAAGTGTGGGCCGTAGCTCTGAAGCCTGTTGGCCTGCGCTGCAAGCACTGCCCGCTTGATTATGTCCGGACGGTACTCCTCCTCGAAGACGGGAGGCAGCTCCACCTCGCCGCTGTTGTTTCCGGATAGATCAATGATATTTGCCTTCATGGTCTAGACCCCCTGCTTGGATTCCTGGCTCACATAGAGCAGCTCGGGAGCTTTAACCGAGTTCATGCCCGGACGGATGGCGTGTCTCATGCGCACCAGCCTCTTGACCGGACCGGGAAGGCTGCCCTTGATCAGTATGTACTGGTTTCTGACCAGGCCGTAGCCGGGAAATCCCCCTTCCGGGGTGATCTTGGAGCCGTCGCTTCCTATGAGCATCAGCCTCTTGTTGTACTCCGTCCTCTGGTGGTAGCCCATCTGGCCCAGCTGCGGCACGCGCCAGCTGATGTGGGAGGGATTCCAGGGGCCAAGGTTGCCCACATGTCTTACCTTTCCGGTGCGGGCGTGCTTTCTCTTGGCCATAGCTATTCCCCAGCGGCGCACGGGGCCCTGCAGGCCCTTGCCCTTGGTCACGGCGGAGGCGTCCAGCAGATCGCCCAGCTCAAAGACGCTGGAGACAGGAACCTGCTGGCCCAGCATAGACTGGGCGAGCTTGAGCCTGTCGATCATAGAGCCGCCGTTGATGGGCATCTCCATGATCTCCGGGACCTTCTTGGGAATGCCGGAGACGAGAGTGGGATTGGTGTGGACCAGAACTCTCACATCGGCGAGGTCCTCACCCAGGGCTTCCAGGTCGCCCGGTGCTGTGCCGCGGCTCTTCTTGGGCACAGTCATAGCCCTTTTGAGATCAGGGCTCAGGTTCTCAGCCCAGGCCTCGCCCGCAGGGCGCAGCCCGCCG
>CALMJN010000055.1 GCA_937864385.1 uncultured Methanosarcinales archaeon
GCTGGCATCAAAAAGCTGACCGGCTCTTTGCTTGCCAATTTTCCTGCTCCAATCCATGCAAGGCCACGCATCAGCCTTCACGAATGCCGCGCCCCCAAGTGAGTCGCGCTGCCGGGGAGCCCCCCAGCCGGGGCCCGCCGGGCGGCCAGAGATAGGAACGAGCCGCGCAGGGCATTAAATCTATCTCGATTCAGGTATTTTACGTCCTTTTTCTGTGCGGTCAAAATCTGAATCAAAGCTCATTATCTCCAGGCCGTACTTTTGAGCTACTGCATATTGATAAGAGTCGTCAAAATCCAAACGGAACCTTTTAGAGACTTCTGGCAGAGCGAGAAGCTCTTGTGGGTCTAATCCAATCGCAGCAATTCCAGCCTGGATTATTACGTCCTTTACAAATCGGACATAGGCTTCCTGTCTGTTTCTCTGGAAAAGGAAAACACCTAAAGAATGAAGTGAGAAATCAGTCATAAAGAGATCTTTAGAAGCATTTGCGATAAACAGATGCTTGGCGGCTTCGCTTTTCTCTCTTTGCAGCAGGATCTACAAAAATATGTTTGTATCCAGAAGGTACATTATGCTCCTCGCATCTTTCCGATCTCGTGCTGGAGCTGTACAGAAGAATACTGCTCTCCCAGGTCTTTTAGAGCACCTTCCCAGTCAAAGACAGGTGCCTTTTGCTTTTTTTTGGATCTTCTTTCCAGCAAAAATTCCGCATAGCTCAGGACTTCCTTTTGGATGTGAAGAGGCAATTGTTCAACGAAGCTAGCAAGGCTTGTCATTTTTTCTCTTCCAAATATAGGATGCCTGAGCTTTTAATATTTATCCCAATAGCCCGGCGTCAATGATAAGATATCTTGCCGTGTCTCCCGCGCCCTCAGACAATCCGCTCTTCCAGCATGGCCCGTCCGCCGGGGCCCGCCTGGCAGGCGGTCTCTTGTCAATCCCGGCAAGATGCATTTGGCCTTCCGTTTTCTGGACTGTCATCTTAGGCCTGGAAAAGCCGAGAGAAAAAAAATTTATATCGATGCTATATTGCAGTCTCAGCTTCTCTTTCTCAGAGATATAAAGGCCAGGGATAGCAGTCCAAGAGCTGCAGCCATAAAGCCGAATCCCGGTGTCGATGTCGGCAGCTTCTCAGCGGCCTCTGCAGCCTTCTTAGCTGTCTCTTCCGCCTTGGTGGTTATCTCCCCTGCGGCCTCGGCCTTTTCTTCAACCATCTTTGCCGCTTTTGCTATCGCATCCGCACCAGGTGTAGCATTGGTCATATTCTGCAACTGTTTAGCGGCTGATCCCACCTGCCCTGTAGCCCCACTTGCCTCTTTTGCCGCCTGTTCTACCTGCTGCACCATTTTTGAAATATTCCCTGAGCCATCCTGCGAGCTAGCCGTGCTCATGGCCAGCATAAGCACCATTGATGCTGCCAAAATTGCTCCTAGATTCTTCATAAAATATGCCTCCGAATCTCTGACAATGAATAGAATATGATATATAGCTGATGGATGATTGATTTCAAAATGCTTTGGTCAGCAGGCAACTCTGGGTCGCTCCCCCCTCACCGGTTGCCGATCTATCCGAACAGATTGCCATCTGGTTCCAGCAAAATTTGAGGGATGAGGGATGGGAAATCAGGACATCTCTTCTTTGATCCTCGATCCCCCCGGAGGCAGGAACTGCACTATCTGATCCACCGAGGCCACTGCTTTTAGAAATGCCCTATCCTCCACCTTCTCCGAGAACTGCCTGTAGATCCTCTTGGCCAGGTCGTCTGCATTGAACTCGCCAGGCTCTATCTCCAGCACTGGATCGGCCCTGGGCTTGACCGCCGAAACCGGTCCGCCTATCAGGATGCCTTCCGCTATGCCCACAGCCAGTCCCAGAGGAGTGTCCTTGAAGTAAGTCCTCTCCCCCCGAATGACGAAAGCGCCCTTCTTCAAGAACTGGCCCGGCTCGGCTGTCTTGCTCACCTGATCCCCTTTTATCATATAGCAGTCCGCTGCGGCCAGCCCCGCCTTCCAGGAAGACGAATAGCTCACAGCAAAAGCCGCCGCCTCCTGGATGGTGCTCTCAGGAATTGCCTCGCCTTCGGTCTTTATAACCGTCAGCGGCGCTCCGGGAGCATCGGTATGCAGAGCCAGGTCCCGCCGCTCCAGATACTTGGCATAGATCTCCTCGTTGCTCTCTGCATCCCTGCCTCCCAGCACCAAAAATCCGTCCGAGGAGTAAAACCAGCGAAACCTCTCATACCACTTGGGCTTTCTCCGCCGGTGCACCGCCGCAGGCCGGGCCTTGCGGGGAGCGGCTCCTCCCGCCCTGAGCTGCTCGGTTATGGCCATGGCCTCCCGGGCTCCTGCCGCCTTCCGGGATAGCTCTTTGGCTCTATCATAGTATTTCTGAGCATTCTGAGCCACAGTGAGTCCGGCATCCAGCTCCAGATCGGTCTCCTCCAGAGTGACCCTCATCTTGCCCTGGCCGTCCAGGCTGAGAATGGCCCTGGCCTGGGGCAGGTCGCTGCTGCTGATCCTCTCCCAGATCTGGTTGTAGGAGAAGCCCTTCTCCCGGGCCCCGGCTACCACCTGCAGGATGGCATCAACGCTGCCGTAGATCTGGTAGATGTGCTCACCCTTGGCCACCAATTCCCTCATCTGGGACTCGAAATCCTCCACCGCCGCCCTCTGCAGCTCTATTCTTTTCTCCAAAGGATCCTTCTTCTCTTCTTTTGGCTCAGCTTCTACAAAGAAGGCATCCATAGCCTCGCTCAATGTGGGATAACGCCGCATTTCCAGGCCCTGATAGACCTGGAGAGGACGGGGAAGGACGTCCAACGGCTCACCGTTATCCAGGACTATATGAGGATCGAGGGTCTGATTTGAGAAGACCTCTTGCAGGGCCTGGTGCACCTTTTGCCGCTCAGTCTCGTCCAGCTCTCCCGCCGGTTTGCTCTTCTCCACTCCAGCCAGCAGGCATACCTCCTCGGCATAGGTTCCGCTCATATTCAGTCCCCGCACCAGGGATCGCACCAGATCCTGACCGGCGGAAGAAAGCCAGTTGGATAGATCAAGGAGAGATATGCTCTGTGGATCAAGCTGGCCGGGATGGTAGAGATACTTCTCCCCGGCAGCCATCTTGCTGCCCCTGTAGACCGTCTTCTTTAGGAGGGAGAGGATGGTGCGGCTCTCATCCAAAAGCAGCATGCTGCCTTTGGGAAATAGCTCCACCACCAGAATGTGGCTGGCGCCGCTTCTCTCCACCACTATCTCCAGAACCCGATCAAAATCATGCTGCCGGATCTGCACGATCCTGCCACCGCTGAGACGGCTTCTGAGCATTGTGGGAAACTGGGGAGGTGTCTTGGAGGCGGGGCGATCTGTCCGGGTGATATTCACCCTCCTGCCGGCCACCAGCAGCAGATCCAGGCGGCCCTCGGCTGGGGAGGCCACCGAGAGCCAGATCCTATCCGATGACTGCTGGTAGGCTTTGCCCACAAAGCCACCCAGGATCCGATCGGATAGCTCCGAGACCATTGCTGCCACATCCACATTGCTCATCGCCTTCTTCATGATGGAATTCTCCGATATCAATCGATAAATAGTTGCGGATGCCAGTTGGGATGGGGCAGTTAATTTGACCATTCCCGATACCTTCAGGCCATCCGGGCAGAGCTATGTGGTAGATCTCATGCTCATGCGCCTGGGAAGGTGGCTGAGGCTCATGGGGCAGGATGTGGCCAACCCAGGGGCTGAAAGCGACTGGGAGATCATAGAGCAGGCAGCAAGAGAGCACCGGACGGTGATCACCAGGGACAGAAGGCTCTGGCAGTCCTGCCTGAAAATAGAAAGGCCCTGCATTCTTATCTTCTCCTCTCAGATCGAGGAGCAGCTCCTGGAGATGGCCGGAGCAGGCCTGCCTCTGCGACTGGATCCCCGGAGATGCACATTATGCAATGAGCCCTTAGAGCAGATGACCGAGGAGGGTAGAGAGCAATGGCGATGCAGGAGATGCGATAAGCTCTACTGGCGGGGCAGCCACTGGAGGAAGATGGAGGAGATGCTGGAGAAAATAGGTGGCAGAAGAGGGCAAGATCAGACTTGCAGGCCAAAAAATGAGAAGCATAATAAAGGACAGTCAGATGGCTGCATTGGCTGAAAAGCCACATTAAGACCGCACATTCTCTGCAGGATACCGATAAGCCTAATAACGTTTCGGGACGTTCTTCCACCCATGAAACGCATCGGCATCGCCGACACCACATTTGCCCGGGTAGACATGGCCCGGGCCGCCATCTCTGCCATAAAAAAGGAATCCTCTGCCGAGATCGTCCGCTACACTGTGCCCGGCATCAAGGATCTGCCTGTGGCGGCTAAAAAGCTACTGGAGGAGGAGAGGTGTGACATAGTCATTGCTCTGGGCATGCCCGGAGCGGCGGACAAGGACAAGATGTGCGCCCATGAGGCATCCACTGGCCTTATCGCCGCCCAGCTCCTGACCAACCGCCATATCATAGAGGTCTTCGTCCACGAGGATGAGGCTCCCGATGAGCCAACCCTGGCTCAGCTCGCCCGCAGGCGGGCCGAGGAGCATGCCCTGAATGCGGTGCGCCTTTTATACCATCCGGAGATGCTGGCCCGGCTGGCCGGCACCGGCCAGAGGCAGGGATACGAGGATGCCGGGCCCATCGAGAGCAGCTCGGGAGGATATCCTGGTCACTGATTTGATTAAGCCACAGAAGGAACTTAAGGTAGAATCTGTTCTAATTAAGCAAAAAAAAGGGGAAGCATGAGCCATTAAACCTGGCTCAGGCTAAAATTCCATCTTCTAAAGAGGTCCGGTTATCTGTCTGGTTAGAGGTCAGGCTCTCAGATTGATTCAGAGTCAGACCAAGGGCAGAGCTATCATCTTGCATCTGAACCGGCCCGGTTGCAGACATATTCTCTTCCAGTTCGCTTTCGTTGCCAGCCAGGGCAACTGTGGAAGCCTCTCCGCCGGCCATGAGGTCGGCTAGAATATCGGCCGCACCTACAGCCTCAGCCGGGAGTCTGATTTCCAGCTCCTCATTATAGCCCTGGAAGGTCATGGAGACCTTTGATGTAATGGTCATCTCCGCCGCAAGATCGGGCTCTTCAGCAGACAGGCCCAGAGCAGACTGAGGATTGATCACAAATATCTGCAAAACATCGGCCTTCTTGAGGTTATGGCTTTCTTTGTCTATCCAGTAGGTAGCAGTCAGGCTGGAATTGGAGTAAATTTCGCTATAGTTAATGCCCAGATCAGGCAGGAGGGATGCCGCCTCTGCTGAGAGCTGATCGGCCATGGATCCCAGATCCATCTCCGCTAAAACCTTATAGCAGTCCATATCATCCAACCTCTCCGAGTCCAGCAGGGTCAGGCGGGACTGATTCAGGATCAAGAGCTGCTGGTCCATGGTGGTCTGGCTGGACCAGGCCTGGTCCAGGGAGGTCATCTTCAGGTAGGTCCAGTTTCCATCCAGCTTCATGTAGATGGTGTCATTGACCAGATACTCTTCCAGGGCCATGATGCTGGTGTTTGATGCGTCGCTCCGGTCATAGGTCAGGGCGACCAGGGAGAGCTTGAGGGCTTTCTCGGTCATATTGGCCGCGCCAAAACCGAAGGAGCGGGTGACCAAGCTCTGGGTGTCTTCAGAGGTCTGGCTCACCAGATCGATATTCTGCTCCATATCCATGAGGAAGCGATAGGACTGCAGCTCTGCGGATGACTCGGCCACCAGGCTCTTCAGAGACAGGGCCACCAATTCATCGGTACTGATGTTCTGACCCGCAGCGGGAAGGCAGAGCAGCAGTGCCAGGGAAAGTACAATAAATGATCTCATGATCCGAAATATGCAGCAGTAGCGTATATCTCTTTGCCTTATCCCAGCAGGAAAGCTTAATAGCCTAAAAGAATTGAAGGGTGGTTGATGGGCTCGTAGGGTAGAGGACATCCTAGCGGGCTTCGGTGGCTTAAAAGTCGGAGATACCCGCTGACCTGGGTTCGAGTCCCAGCGAGTCCGTTATCAGCAATTATTAGAGTCAATTCCAGAGCAGCTCTGCAGCTTGGGCAGCATTTCTTTTTGCGGGCGGATTGCCGCAACTGCAAGGCCTGAAAACTGGCTTATATGGTTGTCCATTGGACATCCTGTTGAGGTGAAGCGGGGATAATTATCCATGCCGCCGAGGCTATTTGCATCTTTAAAGGGCAAACGGCAAACTACTTAAAAATAGAGGCGCATTCATATCTGAAATCAGCTTTTATTGATGACCATAAAGGAGAGACATGACTGAAGGTGAATCCATCAGGCTGAAGGTTTCCGAGGCCAACCAGGGCGATGTCGGAAAGGGAATAGTGAGAATCGGGGAGGATTTCCTGGCCAAGATAGACGCCCGTCCTCTGGATGTAGTGGAGCTGGCAGGCTCCCGGCCCACGGCAGCTCTCGCCGTGAGCGCCTATTCCCAGGATCAGGGTCTGGATATGATCCGCATGGACGGCTTGATCCGATCCAATGCCGGAACCAGCATAGGCCAGTATGTGGAGGTGAAAAAGGCAGCCTGGAGCGAGGCCAAGCACGTCACCCTCGCCCCTGTGACTCAGGGCATGCAGATCTTTGCTCCGGGAGATGTTCTGACCAGGGTCTTCAATGGTCGGCCGCTGATAAAGGGAGATGTCATCTCCACCACCAGCGTGAGAAAGCCGCCTTCTGACAGCATCGGCGGCCGGGAGACCATGTTTGAGGAGCTATTCCGGGGCTTTCTGGGGGCCCAGGCCTTTGGCCTGGGTGAGATCAAGCTCAGGGTGGTATCCACCAGTCCGGCGGGAATAGTCAAGATCACGGAAGGGACGGATATTGAGCTTCTGCCCCAGGCGGTGGAGAGCCCGGAGCGCACTGTGCCCTCTGTGGTCTACGAGGATATAGGCGGTCTCAAGCCGGTGATAACCAAGGTCAGAGAGATGATCGAGCTGCCCCTCAAGCACCCGGAGCTCTTCGATCGGCTTGGCATTGATCCCCCTAAAGGGGTCCTGCTGCACGGCCCTCCCGGCACGGGCAAGACCATGCTGGCCAAGGCCGTGGCCAATGAGAGCGATGCCTACTTCATCAGCATCAATGGCCCGGAGATCATGTCCAAGTATTACGGCGAGAGCGAAAAAGCCCTGCGCGACCTGTTCGAGGAGGCGGAAAAGAATGCTCCGGCCATCATCTTCCTCGACGAGCTTGACTCTATCGCCCCCAAGCGGGGCGAGGTCACGGGAGAGGTGGAGAGAAGGGTGGTGGCGCAGCTTCTCTCCCTTATGGACGGCCTGAAAGAGAGAAAGAATGTGATTGTTATCGGGTCCACCAACCGCCCCGAGGCTCTGGATATGGCTCTTCGCCGGCCGGGAAGGTTCGACCGGGAGATCGAACTGGGAGTGCCGGACATGCAGGGAAGGATGGAGATTTTCCAGATCCACAGCCGGGGTATGCCCCTGGCAGATGATGTGGCTCTGGAGGACTATGCCGCCAGGACCTACGGCTTTGTGGGGGCAGACATCTCCGCCGTCAGCCGGGAGGCGGCCATGAATGCTCTGCGGAGGATACTGCCCGAGATCGACCTGGATGAGCCCACCATCCCCAAGGAGATCCTGGACCGGCTGGTGGTGCAGAAGGACGACTTCGAGGCGGCCTTGCGGGAGGTCTCACCATCGGCCATGCGGGAGATACTGGTCGAGGTTCCCGATGTCAGCTGGCAGGATATAGGGGGCCTGGAGCCGGTCAAGCAGCTCTTGGTCGAGGCGGTGGAGTGGCCCCTGCGCTATGCGGAAAGCTTCCGGCGCATAGGAATCGATGCCCCTAAGGGGATACTGCTCTACGGGCCGCCGGGAACGGGCAAGACCATGCTGGCCAAGGCGGTGGCCAATGAGAGCGAGTCCAATTTCATCACCGTCAAGGGCTCCGCCCTTCTCTCCAAATGGTATGGAGAGAGCGAGAAGAGGGTGGAAGAGATATTTCGCAAGGCCAGGCAGGTGTCGCCTTCCATCATCTTCCTAGACGAGCTGGATGCTCTGGTCCCGGTGCGCGGTGGGGGAGCAGGAGAGCCTCATGTCACGGAGAGGGTGGTCAACCAGCTCCTCAGCGAGATGGATGGTCTCGAGGAGCTGCATGGAGTGGTGGTGATAGGGGCCACCAACCGCCCGGATATCATAGATCCGGCCCTGCTCCGGCCAGGGCGCTTCGATGAGTTGATCATGGCTCCGGTGCCGGATGTGGAATCCCGCCGCAAGATCTTCCAGGTTCATCTGAAGAAGGTGCCTTTAGCCGAGGATATCGACATGGAGGCTCTCATCGGCCAGACCGATAATTACACCGGGGCGGACATCGCCGCTGTGGTGCGCAAGGCGGGGCGCCTGGCTTTGCGCGAGGATATGGCGGCGGACAAGATCGGCCAGAAGCATTTTCTGGCCGCCTTAGAGGAGATCGGGCCCTCGGTTACCCCGGAGACCATGAAGTTCTACTCCCGCATGGCTTCAGAACTGCGCAAGAAGGCCTCCCGGGAGGTGGAGCGGGGGGAGATGTACGCCTGATGGGGCCACTGTCCCTTCCCCCCTCTGTTTTGTTCATGAGGTTAAATTGATCGGCAAGAGCCTGATTAGAGAAAGGGGCTGCAAGCGTAATGATTCCTGCCCCATCTCCTGCATAATGAAAGTGTCGAAGGTCGGCAGGATCGGCCTTAAAATCGAATTGGATCAAGAGGATTATCCCTTAAATCAGAAATATGCTTCAATATACGGCCAAATGCCCATGATCTATGGCGAGGAGCAAACATGGTGCTGAGCCACTCCGACTTCCGGCCTGTGTCCATCTCCGATAAAGAGCTATTCTCCCAGCATTATCAAAGCTACCCTCAGGTGCACAGCGACAATACCTTTGCCAATATGCTCTGCTGGAATGATTATGCCCATTACCGCTATGCCTTCCGGGATGGATGCATAGTCCTCTCCAGCACCATCGACGGCTGCACCAGTTTCCGGCCTCCCATAGGCCCGCGCCGTCCAGAGCTCCTGGCGGAGGTCCTGGCTCTGGCGGCCAAAAGCCAGGAAGAGCATCCCCTGGTGATCCTGGACCCGGATAGCAAAGATTGGATTGCCAAACTGTACCCCGATCTGGCCTTTGAGGCCGATAGACGGTACTTTGATTATGTCTACCTGGCCCGGGACCTGGCAGAGCTGCCGGGCAGGAGATACCAGACCATCCGCCATCAGCTCAACAAATTCCAGAAGACCTGCCAGCCGGCGGTGGAGGCCATCGGAGAGCAGAATATGGATGAGATCTGGGATTTTTTGGACCTCTGGTGCGACTGGAAGGACTGCAACTCGGACCCCGTGCTCTCCAGCGAGAAGGAGGCCATGAGGCGCGCCCTGGACTTCCGCCAGGAGCTGAGCCTCTCCGGCATTGCCATCCGGGCGGAGGGAAAGATTGGGGCCATATCCCTTTTTGAGGAGCTGAATCAGGACACGGCACTGGTGCACTTTGAGAAGGGGCTCTCCGACTGCAAGGGCATCTACCGGGCGATTAATGCCGAGGCGGCCAGGATACTGGCCCGCGATTATACCTATATCAACCGGGAGAGCGACATGGGAGTGGAGGGAATCCGGGAGGCGAAGATGCGCTATCATCCCCATCATATGGTGCAGGTGCATCTGCTGAAAAGGGATGACCTGGAGAGGCTGATCTAAGAGATGGAATTTCAAGCCCCTATGACAATCTGTTAAAGGTTATAGATCGAGCCGGCCATATTATACTTAATTTCATTTTTTAAATCTGAATCCGCATTTGAGATTCTTTATATCATCCGGCGTCAGGGGAAAGGCTTTACATATGGCAGGCCGGATGCTGTAAATTCGGCAGCGCATACTCTTCGTGTCCAGGGCAGGACACTGCCCGCAGCATTTGCCGCATCGCAAGCACTGCCCGCTCCTCCTGGCCTGCCATTTGGTGACCTTCTTCTTCTGTAGATACCAGACCACCCTTCTTCTTATCCATCCGTCCCACATGAAAATCCGGCAATTCTCCCGTTTGAGATTATCTCCTTGTGCTTGGTTTGGTTTTTGCGGAACTAAATAGGTAAAAAGATTGCGGCCTGAGATCGGGCTTCGCCAGGAACCGAAACCTGCATGCTCTTTCATCCTGGCTCCTTCCCCAATTTTCATCGGCTTTCGTCTATCAATTCGATATGCTTCCGCCTGGATTGACACTGTCCTTCCTTTCTGGCGGTCCCTGGCTGGCGGAAGGCTGATCTGCTCAAGAATGCCATCTGATCAGCAAGAGATGAGATGGAAAATGCAAGACGATCCCATACATCCTGGCCAGCTATCTCTGGTCATGGCCGATATCACCAGGCTGGACGTCCAGGCCATAGTCAATGCCGCAAACAACACCCTTTTGGGCGGCGGCGGGGTGGACGGGGCTATCCATAGAGCCGCCGGTCCGGAGCTCTTAGAAGTGTGCCGGGGCATAGGCGGCTGCCCCACAGGGGAGGCGCGCATAACTAAAGGCTACCGCCTTCCTGCTAAATGGATCATTCACACCGTCGGCCCCATCTGGCGGGGCGGCAGCTTTGGAGAGGACGAGCTTTTAGCCCGCTGCTATAAAAGCTGCTTTTCGCTAGCTGAAAGGCACGGCATCAGGAGCATCGCCTTTCCCGCTATCAGCGCCGGTGCCTATGGCTTTCCCATGGAGAGAGCATGTCGCATTGCCCTATCCGAGATGAATGCTTTTCTGGAGGAGGGAGGCGAGGAGAAGGGAGCTCTGGTCATCGCTGTCTGCTACAGTCATGCTACCTATCAGTGCTATCAAAAAGCTCTCTCAGAGCTATAAGCCGGGTTGCAGTTATCAAGTATGGGAAGAAGCGGGGAGACAAAACAGGAATTAATGGCGGCCCCTAACTTCTGCTGAATAGTGGATGGTTCTTGTCCCCCATCTTCTTGCCGCAAACAGCTTATTCCATCAACAGATACCCTCTTGCATGAAAGTTATTTCTGCAGAAGAGATGGCTGCTCTGGACGCCAACTGCCAGTACTTCGGCCTTCTTCCCCTGCAGCTAATGGAGAATGCCGGGGCAGCTCTGGCTCGGGAGATCAGAGCTAGGGCAGGGGGAAAGAGGATCGCCGTGGTGGCAGGGAGGGGAAACAATGGCGGGGATGCCTTTGTAGCTGCCAGGCATCTGGCTGGCTTTGATGTAACTGTCTATCTCCTGGGCCGGGCCAGGGATATCGCCACCGAGGAGGCCAGGAGGAACTGGCAGATCCTCTCCCGGCTGGGCTATGACCTGAAAGAGATAAGGGACAGCTCAGAGCTGTCCCTGGCAGACTGCGACCTGATTGTTGACGCCATATTCGGGACCGGAGTGCGGGGAGTGGTCATCGGCCTGGAGGCGGGGGCCATAGATGTCATCAACCGCTCCGGTCGGCCGGTGCTCTCCGTGGATGTTCCCAGCGGATCGGGCACCAATAAAGCAGTTCGGGCTGATTTTACAGTCACCTTCCACCGGCCCAAGCCGGGGCTGCCCCAGAATGTGATAGTTGCCGATATCGGCATCCCTGCTGCGGCAGAGCTGTTCGTGGGGGAAGGAGACCTGAGGCTCTTGGGAAAGAGAGCATCTGAGAGCCATAAAGGCGACTCCGGTCGGATACTGGCTATTGGCGGGGGACCCTACACCGGAGCGCCTGCCCTCTCCGCCCTGGCCGCTCTGCGATCGGGAGCGGACATAGTTACCGTAGCCGCGCCCAGAGATGCTGCCCTTACCATATCCGGATTTTCCCCTAATCTCATCGTGGCCCCTCTGTCTGGAGATCACCTCCGGCCCCAGGATCTGGATCTTCTCAAAGAGCAGATAGCCAGGCATGATGTGGTGGTGATGGGCATGGGCCTGGGCCGGGA
>CALMJN010000056.1 GCA_937864385.1 uncultured Methanosarcinales archaeon
ACCGATTTCAATATTTCCACTCTCCTGCATTCCTTTCTCCTTCCTTCACAAAACATTTTCGGTTGCATTCGCTTTCCGTCTTTTCATTTGAACAGTCTTCCTGGCCTTTCGCCCTATGGAAAGGAAATCGATTTATTAGTGGATTGATAAGATCTAGGAGGGTACAGGATCTGCCCAGTTCATGATTCAATTATGGCGGGTGAGGAGAGATGAAGCTTTTGGGAAGATCGGCTGCATTGTTGCTGTCAGCAGCCATTTTGCTGCTGATAGCTGGCCTTGCAGTTGCAGATGGATATTGGATGCTTGACGCCGTTACAGCAGACCAAGGAGGCAGGGATGATGTCTCTACTACATGGGAAAATGCTTCTGATACATCGGTTATGGGAAGATCCACCTGGAAATGGCCTGAAATGGATCAGCCGGCAATAACGGTGTCCGGCTTTGCCTGGAGTGGCATCCCTCCCCTGATGCAGCCTGGACAGAGATATAATCTGACCGTATACCTAAACCAAATAGAAAACAATTGGGCAGGCAGCAGCATTGTGATATATCCGGGATGGCCCAATAATATCCATGACCTGAATTACCTCAACATGTCCGGGGTGGGCTATGGTCCACGGGTGGATTTCGGTGCAGGGAATGGATTGGCGGGCAATAATTCATTGGAAATTGATGCCCCGTATCATCAGCCGGCTGACCCTCCCTATTATGCATTGCTGATAAATTGCTGGCTGTACCATGATTGGCATGCTGTACAGTACCGGTATAAATGGATGGAAGGAGATCTTCCGTCAGAATATGAAACGCCGACGATAATGATCGACAGCCTTGATCAGGGCTTTATGTCTGATGGCCCAGCGGGCGATCCAATCTGATCCTTTTTTAGGGGCAGCTCCTTGAGACCGGAATCTGATTGAGAGATTGATCGTTAGGCCTCAGCCAGCCTATCTCCATCTTGCCTCTCCCGTCATTTTTACAGGCCGCTCTTTAGAATAGCCCAGAACATAAGAAAGCCTTCTGTAGCTTCTTCATGCCTCTTACAAAGCTTGATATCCCCCGGCGGCAATGGCAGGCTTGTCCATGACCTCTCCTCTGCCCTGCTGCCCGGGCAAGAAAAATTGGCTGATGGCCTTAACTCTAGTCCTTATCCTCTTGCTCTGCTATTATATCTGGCCTCTTCTTGACGGCCTGGTCTTGGGCTTCGTGTTCGCCTATGTGGGACGCCCGGTGCGGGATCGATTCCGTCGCAGCCGGCGCATAGGATCTCTCTCTGCCGTGGTCTGTATTGTGCTGCCCCTGTCAGCTATCTTTGCCGCAGGATTAATTGAGACCTCCAATCAGATACAGTGGCTGCAGGGCCATCAGGGGGAGATCATCTCTCTGCTCTTTGGATTTGTCCACTGGATTCGCATTCCAGATCTGCTTTTAAATGAGATCTCCCGCAGCATGGCCGATCTGATGGCCATGGGCCTCAATCTCCTGGCCGGACTCCCGTTCTTTAAGTTGGGCTCCACCATCGCCCTGGGGATGATCAACATCCTGATTGCCTTCGTCGTCTGCTACTTTTTATTGCTGGATGGCGGCAGGCTGGCACAGGCGGCTCAGGAGATATTCGATCTCAAGGAAAAAAGCCTCGAGCTGCGCTGCCTCTACCGAATAGACAGCATTTTATGCGGGGTCTACATAGGCAGCATCTATACCGCCATAGCGGGAGGGATCACATCGGTGGCCATATTCTATCTTTTCTCCGTTCCCCGTCCCCTGGCCATGGCCAGCATAGTCTTTCTGGCGGGATTGGTTCCATTTCTAACCTGGCTGGTCTTCATTCCCACGGCTGTGGGCAAGTACATCAGTTCTGGTCCATTGGATGCTGCTTTATTCTTCCTGGTCGCCTCCATTCTGGTCCATATAGCAGAGCTCTTCATCCGGCCTTACATCGTATATTCCAAGTCATCTCTGCATCCTCTACTGGTGCTGCTATCCTTTCTGGGCGGCGGCCTTGTGGCGGGTGTGGCGGGTTTTTTCCTGGCGCCGGCAGTGGTGGGGGTGTTCACAGGCATATACAGGGAGATCTCGGAGGACCGGATGGGCCGCTGATATCCCATGATCTACGGCCCATGATTTTTGTCTCAGATTATCGCCTTTAATGTAGCATAATAATATGATGCGGCAATAATATGATGCGGCGCAGTTCGTTTATCTGTCGCCGGGCAGGGCCTCACCGCAGGCTTTGCAGTATATGGCATCGGCGTCATGCCGGTCCAAGCCGCAACCGGGGCAGATTTGTACCTTCCTCTCCCTGTCGGATGCCATCCAGGCTCGAAAGATCCTGGCCGCCTGGAAGGGTATGAGGATGATTCCGGAGATGATCATGACCACAGTGACCAGCTTCCCCACCCCGGTTACCGGAACGATATCTCCGAAGCCTACTGTTGATACTGCTACCACTATGAAATAAAAGGCATCTCCGAAGTTGTTCACCTTGGGATTGAGGGGGCTTTCCACGAAATAGAATATGCCGGAATAGACAAAGAAGAAGATGACGACGCTGAAAACCAGCTGAGCAATGTTGATCTTGCCCTGGCTTATGGTTTCGAAGAGCATATGGCTCTTTGATACAAAGCGAAGAAACCGGAATATCCTGAATACGGCCAAGACTCGAAGGATCTGAATGAACCGGATATCATAAACGAAGAACGAGGCGGGGAGGGCGAGGAGAATTAAGGTTGGCAGTATGGCGGCCAGATCGATCATACTGTAGGCATCCTTTAAGTGCTTGCCCCGGTCAGGGGCCCCGTACAGCCGCAGGGCATACTCTATAATGAATACGCCCACCACAGCGATCTCCAGCCTCCAGAGCATCTCCTGCTGGGCAGAAGAGAGATCATAAGTATGGAGCACAAAGATGGAGACGGCAATCAGGTTCAGAGCAATGATGACGATATCGATGGCCCTTCCCAGAGGGGTCTTGAAGTCGATCATATAGAACTGAACCGTCTCTCGAAAGGACCTCCCATTCCCCATGTTGCCTTGTCTGGCAGCTTTTAGGCCGGGCATCTCAGAACTATTGTATTTCCTGGAAAATAAAGTGATGCGTCT
>CALMJN010000057.1 GCA_937864385.1 uncultured Methanosarcinales archaeon
CATCTGGGCCAGGCTGGGGTCGTGACTCTCAGAACCGCTTCTCTCCACTTCATATTGCATGTGAGAGCTCTCAAAAAGTCCAAGAAGCTTATCTGTTTTCTTGGCATCTACTCTATCTAAAGCAGGTCCATCGTAAACATTCAGGTATCCTCGCGAGGCAAAATCCCTAAGAAGATCTCGATCGTCCTCTCTCTTTCCCTCTTTCCCAGCAGGATCGGTAATGTTTTTGCCAACAAAGTATTGCAGCCCTCCGCCCAGTATAACCTCAATATTGCTCTCCAGGAGCTGATCGGCTATCTCGCTCTCATTGTCACGGTTATCCACATGGGCATAGAATGCGGCAGGGGTGGCATGAGTTATCCTGGTAGTGGTGATTATCCCTGTGGATAGCCCCTCATTCTCCGCCATCTCCAGTATGGTGGTCATGTTCTGGCCGTCCTTCTTTCCCTGGATGGCTGTTGCATCCTGGCTGATCACGCCATTGTTGGTTTTATTTCCGGTGGCCATGGCGGATGAGGCAGGTGCCGAGTCGGTTACAAATGCATTAGCGCTATAGACGCTGACATATCCGGTTTGCTCCATTCCGTCCATGAAAAGCTCAATTTGAGCATACTCGGATAGATTCTCGTTGGCTTTATCGATTCTGGCAGCGGTTAATTGTGGAAATCCCATGCCATCTCCAATGAGGAGAATTACATTCTTGGCGGACTCGCTTTCCTCAGCAATATCAGCTGCAGTGGTCGATGGAATAAAACAGCAGATAATGGCTAAGGATAATAGAATCCCCGCCGAAATGATTATTTTTCCCATTGCATCACCTGGCGGAATAATCAATACGGGAGGATATAGAATTAATCGAAATAGAATATAGATAAGACGATTTGAACAATTCAAGCCATTATTCTATATACATGAAAAACCTCAAAATCATCTTCCATCCTGTTCAATAGGGTTGCTGGCAGATCCAGAGCAATTATTGTCGAGGAGTGTTATGGAACTGCCAGCAACAAATTTTATCAAAAAAACATATGCTAAAAAAATAAAAAAATAAGATGATACTTTAGAGGGTTACGAATCCGTACTCTTCTGCTACCTTTTGTCCATCTTCGCCAACCATAAACTCGATGAATGCCTTGGCACCTTCAGAGGCTTCGCCGAAGGTATAGAAGTAGAGCTTGCGTGCCAGCTCATAGCTTCCGTCTTTTATGGTCTCGGCTGTGGGCTTGACTTCGTCCAGGGTTATAGCGCCGACTGCACCATCCTCGGCATAAGAGAATCCCAGATATCCTATAGCCTTATCGCTGCCGGTTATCGCTGTCCTGATCTCAGCATTGCTGCCTGCTACGGTGTTAACTCCGGGTGTCTCAGCGCTTTTGTCGTCCATGATCTCTTCATTGAAGGTATCCCTGGTGCCTGAGCCCTGCTCTCTAGCAATAACCAGCATCTCTTCATCCGGGCCGCCCAGATCCTTCCAGTTTTTGATCTCTCCAC
>CALMJN010000058.1 GCA_937864385.1 uncultured Methanosarcinales archaeon
GGTGAGGGGATTTCTCTCTCATCTGAAATTGCCCCAGAGCTGTTCCATGGGCCAAGGCAGGCAATGGACATAAAAATTTGTTTATCCTCTGCTTTCCAAGTCATTCTCCGTAATATTGGAACGCGAATGGCAATTCATTCACTTAATCTATCTGCCCATGCCAGAAATCGCATAGTATAATGGAGATGGAATGAGAAGCAGTCTTCGGAGCAGACATCCGCAAACAATTTCTCTTTAAAGACTGTCCCAAC
This sequence comes from uncultured Methanosarcinales archaeon, assembly GCA_937864385.1. Classification (GTDB taxonomy): domain Archaea; phylum Halobacteriota; class Methanosarcinia; order Methanotrichales; family Methanotrichaceae; genus Methanothrix. Next base: position 252 of record CALMJN010000058.1, read on the forward strand.
CAAAGGTGGTCAAAAAGTTCCGGACCGATTTTGATTGCGAACATCTCAGGCCGATAGCACCATCTCAAGTACTCTCACTTACGAAAAAAGTAAATTGGCCTTTATCAGGCCCTCATCGCCTCTCTTCCCGCCGCCAGGGCCTCCTCCAGCTTCGCCACGTCCGGCCCTCCCCCCTGAGCCAGCTCCGGCCTGCCACCGCCGCCTCCGCCTAAAGCCTTAGCAGCGGCCTTGATGATCGCCCCAGCCTTGAGGCCCTTCTCCAGCCCGGACTTGCCCACAGCTGCCACCAGCTTGCCCGTCTCGCTGCCCAAAAGAACAGTGCAGTCCTGCTCTGCCAGCAGGGCCGCAGCCTTCAGAAGCTCGTCTATATCTGCTTTGCCCATCCTCTGCACCACAATCTTCAGGCCATCGGCCTCCTCAGCCTCTGCAGCGAGGCTCCGCAGGCGGGCTTTAGCCAGCTCCTCCTTCAGCCTCTCAATCTCCTTGGCCTGCCCCTTCCACTCCTCAAAGAACCTCTCTGCTGTCCTGGGCAGCTGCTCAGCCGGAACGCGCAAAACGCCGGAGGCCTGGGCCAGCAGGTCGTCCCGCTCTTGAACCGCCCGCACCGCTGCCTCCCCGGCGGCAAACTCAATCCTCTCCACCCCGTCCTGTATGCGCTCGGAGCGCAGGATTTTGATCGCCCCGATCATTCCTGTGTTGGTGACATGGGTTCCGGCGCAGGCCTCTATGTCGCTTCCGACGCGCACCACCCGTATCTGCTTGCCGGGCGGAACGCCTCCCTGGTACAGCTCGAATCCAAAGAGCTTCTCCGCCTCCTCCCGCGGGAGAAACTGGGTGTCCACGGCGGTCAGCTCCATAACCCGGCGGTTGGCCTCCAGCTCAATGGCCTTCAGCTCCGCCTCGGTGATGCGCCTGTAATGGGATATGTCCAGCCGGGCCCTATCCTCGCTCTTCTGGGCTCCCGCCTGCCAGACATGCCGTCCCAAGATCCTCTTGGCCGAGTCATGCACCAGATGGGTGGCGGTATGATGCCTGGCGTGGGCCAGGCGGCGGCGCATGTCCACCTTTCCCGCAACGCGGTCTCCCTTCTGGAGGCCTGCTCTGTCCAGCTTGTGCAGGACTGCGTCCCCGGACTTCTGCACATCCACCACCGCGAACTCCTGCCCTGCCCTCTCCAGAGTGCCGTGATCCGCCGGCTGGCCTCCCCCTTCGGGGTAAAGCAGAGTCCTGTCCAGCACCGCCCAGCCTTCGGCAGTGACATCCAGCACCGTGGCCTCAAAGACCTGGTCGAAGGGGTTCTCATAGTAGAGCAGCTCCGTCTTTCCCGGCACCACCGCCTTAGCCTCTTCTTCCGCCTCGGCCTTAATCCTCTTCTTGGCCACAAGGCTGTAGAAGTTGTCCGGCAGCTCCACAGTTGCTCCCATCTCCTCCGCCGAGGCCTTGGCTATCTCCGGAGGAATGCCGTGTGTGTCGTAGAGGGCAATCATCTCCGCTAGCGGCACCGCCTGCTCTAATTTCTTGAAGTGCTCGGCGCTCTTTTTCACAAGCCGCTTGCCCTTTTCCAGGGTCTCGGCATACTTCTGCTCCTCCTGGGTCAGTATCTCCCTGACGGTGACAAACCTCTCCTCCCAGTCGGGATAGTCCAGGCGGGAGATCTGCATCTCCACCAGATCGGCTATAGGCAGATCGAGGCCCAGCTCCTTCATCAGCCTTAGAGCCCGGCGTATGACCAGGCGGGCCAGGTATCCGGACTTGACATTGGAGGGAATGATCCCGTCTCCCAGCATATAGGCCAGGCAGCGGGTGTGGTCCACCACGGCATAGACCCTTTCCATGGGCTCAATGGTCCTCTCCAGCTTCTCCGGGCTGGTGCCGATGCTCTTGGCGATCATGGCCCGCAGGTCCTTCATGCTGTACTCATCCAGGTCCACCATTCCCGCCAGGCGGGCGTTCTGGGCGAAGATCTCGGCATACTCCGGGTCGGCCAGGTCGTGCTCCACCCCGGCCAGGTCGGCCACCTTGCCCACCAGATGGGGGAATATGGCATCATAGATGGTGGGCGATCCGGTGGAAGCCCAGACAAACCTCTCCAGGCCGTATCCGGTATCCACGATGTAATTGTTCATCTTCTCATAGCACTCGCCCTTGATCTGGATGGGCCCGCCGGCGACGGCCTTGAGGTCCATGAATACCAATGTGGCCAGCTCCAGGCCCCCCACCATGACCTCCACGCTGGGCCCGGCATTTCCTCCCCCGGCCCAGGGATTTTCTTTGTAGGTCACTGCCAGCGGGTCCATGCCCAGGCCGGCCAGCAGCTCATCGCATAACCGGACCGTCCGGTCCTTCCAGTAGATCTCCCTCTCCCTGGTATTGAATACATGATGGGCCATCATCTCGAAGGTGGTCAGATGCCGACCGCTGCGCCCTACGGAATCCAGGTCGTCCAGCCGGATGCAGGGCTGGCTGATGGTGAGGGGATTGGCGGGAGGAGGAACCTGCCCCGAGGTGACAAAGGGCTGAAAATCGGCGATAGAGGCGATGGTAAGGTAGATATCGTCCCGCCAGCGGGCCACCACAGGGTATCTTTTGATGCGAGAGTGTCCCCGAGCCTGGAAGAAGCTCAGGTAGTGCTCGCGCATTTCATCCAATGTGTGCTCGCGCTTGAAGATGGGAGAGCCTATGAAGGTATAGGGATCGCAGGGAGGGTCCCCGCAGGTCTTCCTCTGGCCGTCTCTGGTCCAGAAGAATTTGCCGCATTTCTCGCACTTCTTGCGCTGGAATCCCTCATCCACGAAGAAGTCCAATCTATACTCATCCTCGGAGAACATAATGCATCAGCTTGTGAGGGGGAGAGATGAGACAGGATTGCTAAAAGGCTTTCCAAAGGCAAGAAGAAAAAGAGATCACGATCTATAGGAGGGCGGAAAGAGAATGGAAAAGGAGATGGCCGGCGGGTCCCATCCCCGTCTTTCCCCCAATAGCTACTGCTAATTGACCCTCAAGACCTTGAGCAGAGATACCACGGGAACTCCTGCTATCTCATCGGTTCCCTTCTTGTCGATCAGCACGGCGATGGCATTGATCTGGGCTCCATGCTCATCCAGATACTCCACTGCCTCCTCCAGGGTCTTTCCTGAGGTCACTACATCATCGACGATGATGCACTCCTTGTCCATAACGCTGGAGAAGTTGGCGCTCAGATTGCCCTTCGCCTTGCCGCTCTCCTGGGTCAGCATCTGCTTGCTGGGAGTGTAGACTGCAAGGTCAGCCGCCAGGCTGTTGGCCACCATGCTGGCCAGAGGCAGGCCAGAAAGAGCAATGCCCACAACCACATCCACGCCACAGTCCTTCTCGTCCAGAGTATCATAAATGATATCTGAGAGGGCTTCGGAGACATGGCTGAGCCGGAAGGCACTCTTGCCGATCATGGACCAGTCCACGGAGATATCCTTGGGGCCGGGAGATGTGCTGGCCTTCTCGGCATGAGTCAGCAGCCAGGTTACAGTCTCGCTGGAAATATTCAGCTCTTCGGAGATCTGGCCTTCTACCAGGCCTTCCGCCTTCAGTTCCGATGCCTTCTTCATCAAAGTCTCAATATTTTTCATTCTATATGCACCTCTTCTTCTTGGGGGCAGGAGTCCCGCAATCAGGACAGGCTATCCCCTCGAACCTGCTGCCGCAGCCCCTGCATCTCTGGATGTGCTTTCGTATTCTCTTTATCCTGGGCTGCCCTATGGGCTCTATCTTCAGGCCGAGGTGAAGAGCTACATTTTGTAGAGCATAATCGTCAGTAGCGAGAACTCCACCGTACTCCAGGGCTTTGGCCAGGACATCCAGATCGGCAGTAGAAAGCGTCCGGATGTCGCCTGTCTCTCGTGCCCCCTTTTCCGCTGCCTTTCGTGACTGGGGCGAGGGGCTTTCCACCCTGGCCTCGAAGATGGCAAGCAGGGATCTGGTCCGGATATCCTTGAGCTCCGCTTCCACCGCCGGGACGGTGATCAGCTGACCTGCGGGTCTCTTGCCCCAGATAAACACCGAAGCATCGGCTACGACATACACATGCTAAAGCTCTTCTAAGTTATAGTACTTGGACTTTTCCCGGACCAAAACGCTATTATCATATAATGAAATCCTGGGGTGGGATGGCCAAGAAAGAGAAGAAAGCCGGCAACAAGCCGGGCCAGCAGCTCTCTCCCGCCGAGAGCAATAAAGCGGCTGCGGAACGATCAGCCAAGCAGCCGTCTAAGTCCAAGTCCACCATCGCATTCGAGCGCAGAAAGAATCGAGTTGATGGCATAATCAAGACGGTATATCCTTCCGTCCTGGGTACAGCGGCGGGCTTTGCCTGCTACCATGCCGGCGATGCCCTGGCCCCATATCCCTGGCATTTCGTGATGCTATCCATTATCTTGGTCACATTTCTCATCCAAAAGCATACCTATAATTTCCTGAATATAGATGCAGACAGCTTCAAGACCAAAGACTGGTTTTATGTGGAGTTCATGGTAGTAGACCTCTGGCTGGTCACCTGGACCCTTCTGCTCAACTGAGGGTGGTAGAGTGAGGATTGCCATCATCAACCGTGATCGATGCCAGCCCCGCAAGTGCTCCAAAGAGTGCGAGTACTTCTGCCCCCCCGTGCGCACCGGCGATGAAACCATAATCTTTGAGGACGGCAAGCCGCTGATCACCGAGAACCTCTGTGTGGGCTGCGGAATATGCGTGCGCAAATGCCCCTTTAAGGCCATCAATATCACCAACCTCCCGGAGGAGATGGAGGACCCGGTGCATAGATATGGTCCGAACGGCTTTGCCCTCTACGGCCTGCCCGTGCCTGTAAACGGGCGGGTCACCGGCCTCTTGGGTCCCAACGGCATAGGCAAGAGCACTGCGGTATCCATACTCTCTGGAGTGCTGCGGCCCAACCTGGGAAAGGATGCCTCCTGGGAGGATGTCTTCCAGAGGTTCGCCGGCAGCGCCCTGGGCGACTATCTGAAGAAGGTGGCGGATAAGGGGGTCCGGACCTCTTACAAGCCCCAGTATGTGGACCGCATCCCCAAGAGCTATTCCGGCCGGGTGAGGGGGCTATTGGAGAAGACGGATGAGCGTGGGGCTTTATCCCATCTGGTGTCAAGGCTATCCCTGGATGGGCTATTGGAGCGGGAGATATCCAGCCTCTCCGGGGGAGAGCTGCAGAGGGTGGCCATAGCCGCCGCGGCATCACGCGATGCCGGCTTTTATTTCTTTGACGAGATCAGCCCTTACCTGGACATCTACCAGCGCATCAATGTGGCCCGCATCCTGCAAGAACTGGCTCGCGATCGGGCGGTGATGGTGGTGGAGCACGACCTGGCCCTGCTCGACCTCCTGGCGGAGAATGTTCATCTCATCTACGGCGTGCCCGGAGCTTACGGTGTCATCACCCGGCCCAAGGGGGTGAGGGTGGGGATCAACCAGTACCTGCGCGGCAACCTGCCCGAGGAGAACGTGCGTTTCCGGGATACATCCATTAACTTTGAGGTCCACGCCCCCAGGCTGGAAAAGGAGATCCCCTCCCTGATAGCTTATGATGCCTTCGCCGTGCAGTACTCCTCTTTCACCCTCCGGGCCGAGCCAGGCGTCATCCGCCGGGGTGAGGTAGTGGGCATTCTGGGGCCTAACGGCATAGGCAAGAGCACATACATCAAGGTGCTGGCCGGGGTGGAAAAGCCCACGTCAGGCAGCTTCGAGAGCCAACTGAAGGTATCCTACAAGCCCCAGTATCTCAAAGCCGACTCCGATGTCACAGTGCAGGGACTGCTACGGAGCACAACTCACGACTTCGACAGCAGCTACTACCAGACAGAGATACTGCGGCCCATGGGGCTGGAGATGCTCATGGACCAGGCTTTAACCGAGCTGTCCGGGGGGGAGCTGCAGAGGGTGGCCATCACCGCCTGCCTCAGCCGCCCGGCGGATATTTATCTCCTGGACGAGCCCTCGGCTCACTTGGATGTAGAGCAGAGAATGATGGCGGCCAAGGTTATGAGGCGCTTTGCCGAGTCATCGGAGAAGACTGTGCTGGTGGTGGACCATGACATTTATCTCATAGACCTTTTGGCGGAGCGGGTAATGGTCTTTGAGGGCCAGCCGGGGTCTATTGGAACAGCCCACAGCCCCCTGGAGATGAGAGAGGGAATGAACTCCTTTTTGAAGGCCATCAACATCACCTTCCGTCGCGATGAGGAGACCCGTCGGCCCCGGGTCAATAAGCCGGACTCGCGCCTGGACCGAAGCCAAAAGGAGCAGGGCGAGTACTACTATCCGGTAGAGGAAAGCTAAGAGTCAGGAAAATGATGAGAAAAGTGGAGACCATCCTAATCTCCGCATAATAAGTGGACCGAGAACAGCACTTGGAGCAGCGTTTATCTAAGCAAAGGGTGAAAAAAGGATGCGAGGCATTCATCCTTCGGCCGCATTTGTCCTTTGTCCGCCCTCGATGTCTGTTTTTTTTACGGTATCTGAGGTCATGTCTTCGTTGTCCTCTTTACTGTCTTTTTGGTCTTTCTTAAGTTCTTTTTTTAGGGCTTTTTTAATTTCCTCGTCAATATCTTTATCAAAGTCTTTGTTCAAATCTTGTTTTAGGCTTTCATCTTGGTCCAGTTTAAGTAGATTTATGAAATATCTCTCGGAGAATCCAGAAACAAATGCTGCCAAGATAAAGGTGCCTAGTGATTCATTCTTTATTACATCACTTAATACACCCCATGACAAAAGTGCCGCCAGTATCAGCGCCGCAAATGCCCCAAATATGGGTCTGAGCTGGAATAAAAGAATGCTCATCTCATAATCTCCCAGATTCGTCTTGGACCCGCGCATCTGCAGAAGGCCGCTCAAGAATCCGCCTATTCCGCCAACTACAGCAAAACTGATGGCGGCAGTATAGGCTACCAGCAAATTGTTTTTGAAGAGGATTGCAGAAAACTGAAATAGATCTTTCCACGCAATAGCATTTGTATTGTTGCCATTAGTGATATACGTGTTGCTAAAAAATGGAAAAGTAATTATAAGAACGAATAAGAGGATCCATCCCCAGAATTTTAGTGTTCTCAGTCTTTCGATCTGCAGTCCTATGTTTATTCTAGATTTTAATGATTCAGTATTAATAAATCTAATAACTTCCTCAAGGCATGCACGATAATTTTCTGTCTCATTCCTAGTAATTTTTTCATATTTATCCTTAAAGCCTTCTAGAAAATTCTTGCAGCC
>CALMJN010000059.1 GCA_937864385.1 uncultured Methanosarcinales archaeon
TAAGCTATAGTGAATTTTACTTAATATCTGAAAATTTGAATAATCTTAAATATATGTATTGTCAGTGGAAACATAGTGATCCTTTTTGGAGAGAACATCTAGGGTCCATTGTGTCAATTAGTCCGAATCCATTTTGGATAGAATTTGTAAAGCAAGTAAGATCATTCCTTGTATATGGTGGAGAAGATAATGATATGATTAAGCTTTGCTTAGATGGTTTTACATGTCCGCTAGAAGAGCTTCCTAATATGAGTAGGAGTTATCTATGTGAAATATTTGATGATAATTCAAGCTACAATTCAAACAGCTAGGTAAGCAAAAAAAAGGTTGAAGAATAGAAATTACTGCGGCAGCAGAACCGCTGCTGCCTGCAGTGCCCAATCGATGAATCCATCCGGGAAGACGCCTATCCAGACCACGGCCAGCATGGTCAAAACCAGCGCCACCACATATCCCTTCTGCTCGGATATCTTGGGGCCGGCCGGCTCCTTGAGATACATGTAGCTGATGATCTTCAGGTAGTACACCAGCGACAGAGCGCTGTTGAGGATGGCCAGAACCGCCAGCCATACCAGGCCGGAGTAAATGGCCGAGCTGAAGAGCACGAACTTGCCTATGTATCCTGCCGTGGGGGGAATTCCCGCCAGCGCAAACATGAAGATGAGCATGCAAAACGCTGTTATGGGCGCCCGACTGGCGAGACCGGCATAGTTGGATATGTCGTCCGGGTCGGTTTCGCTTCCCTGGGCCACCATTCCCGCCACCTGGGCCGTGCCGATGAAGGCTCCCGTCTTCATCAGAGCGTGTCCCAATATGAGCAGCAGTGCGCCGGCTATGCCCAGATGATCGGCCCGGATCATGCCCATGTTGAAGACATTGACCGGGTCCGCCCCGTAAGCCGCTCCCACCACAACAAAGGCTATGGCGATGTAGCCGGCCTGAGCTATGGAGGAGTAAGCCAGTATGCGCCGCACATTGTTCTGCCAGCAGGCGGCCAGATTCCCGAGCGTCATGGTCACAGCCGCCAGTATGGCGAAGGCCATGTACCACTCCATCCGCAGAGCCACCAGGGCGATGATGATCACCCGGAAGGCAGCGGCGAAGCCCATCTTCTTGGAGCCCGCTGCTAAGAGGGCAGAGACCAGGGCCGGTGCGCCCTCATAGGTATCCGGAGCCCACATGTGGAAGGGAACCAGAGCCATCTTGAAGGCGAAGCCCACTATGACGAAGATCAGAGCCACCAGCGTTGCCGGCCCGAAGTCTGCCACCGAAGCTGCAGCGATCTCCGCCAGCCGGGTCGATCCGGTCATGCCGTAGAGCAGCGAGAAGCCGAAGAGCATGAAGGCGGAGGCAACCGAGCCGAAGATGAAGTACTTCATGGCCGCTTCCAGGTTCTTCTTGGTTTTGTCGAAGGCCGCCAGGGCATATGTGGACAGGCTGGCCAGCTCGAAGCCCACAAACAAAGTTACGATGTCTATGGAGCTGGATACAACCATCATTCCCACTGTAGCCAGCAGGACCAGCGCATAATACTCGTCTGCTCCCTTTCCGGTGTACTTGGAGAGGGAGGCGATCACTACCAGCAGCGATACCACCAAAAAGACGGCCTTGAAGAACTGGGACAGGGCGTCTACAGAGATGGTATCAAAGAAGAACAGGGCCGGCTTGAGGGTCAGGTTGCTGGCCACTATGGCAAGGGCTGCCACCAGGCCGGCTGCGCTCAGCATTCCCATCATCTTGCCGCTGTTTTTCATCAAGGACCCCAGCAATATGATCAAAATTGCCAGGATGGTGAGAAGCGCTTCTCCCCAGAGGGGTGCGTAGTGTGAAAATTCCACTTCAGATCACCCCCATCTGGGAGAGGGTCATAACCGGCTCCATGAGCTGATTTGCCGCTGTGCCCATCATATCCGTGATCAAGCCAGGCTGCAAGCCAAAGAGCAGAGAGAGGACTATGATCATGGCCATGGAGAACAGCTCGTAAGCATGGGGGTCATGAACATCCATATACTTCTTCAATATCGGTCCGAACATTGCCTTCTGCATGGCCCACAGGTGATAGGCTGCGGTTGTGGCCACGCTAAGGAAGACCACAATCATGGTGTAGGTGGGAAGGCTTGGATACGAGCCGGTCAAGACCATGAACTCGGCCACGAATCCGCTCATTCCCGGCAGACCCAATGAGGCCATGAACCCGGCCATCATCAGGACGGCGAACTTGGGCATGCGATCGGCCAGGCCACCCAGATCAGCAATGACTCTGGTCCCTACCACGTGCTGGATTGTTCCAGCGGACATGAACAGGACGCAGGTGATAATTCCATGCGAGAACTGCTGGAACATGGCTCCGGTGACGGACATCCAGGTGAAGGCCACAGCTCCCAGGGTCACAAAGCCCATGTGGCTCACGGACGAGTAGGCCACCAGCTTCTTGATATCCTTCTGGGCCAGGGCCATGAAGGCACCATAGACAATGGAAATAACCGCTATGATGGCGATGATGGTCACAAATGCCTTGTCTACGCTGGGCAGCATGGGCATTATGATCCTGAACAGGCCGTATCCGCCCATCTTGAGCAGCAGCGCTGCCAGTACCACCGAGCCGGCTGTTGGCGCCTCGACGTGAGCGTCAGGAAGCCACGTATGGAATGGGAAAGCCGGCATCTTGACCAGGAATCCCAGCAGCAGCCCTGCGAAAATGATGTTGAGCAGGCTCGTC